>JAUNKI010000226.1 GCA_030532815.1 Leptotrichiaceae bacterium | reverse complement strand
AGTTTTTAAAAATATATAGTATTTATAGTTAGAGAATTATTTCTGACTTATGAGACAGTCTCTGGATAATATCCTCACGGAAAAAACATTTATAAAAAATACTTTTCTCTTTTCATATAAACAGAATCCGTCTCTTTTTTTATAACTCTTGCAATTCCTTTAAATTCTTTCTGTTTTGATATGTCATTTTTCACGTATACTTTATATATCATATTTTCATTTATTTTATGTATTTCTTTAAATTTGTTTATTTTAAACAAAACTGTCATTCCATTTTTCAGCTTTTTATATTTTTCACTATTTACAATCATTTCATTATAATCAAAAATAGATTCGACATTTTTCAATTTAATTATATTTTCCGTTTCTTCGATATTCGGATTTTCTCCCATATTTCCCATTTCTTTCAAACTTACGGCATCTTTCAGACTGAAATTCCCTATTTTCGTTCTTAAAAGCTTTGTCATTGTCGCATAAACTCTCAATCTGTCTCCTATATCCCTAACCAAAGTTCTTATATACGTTCCGCTACTTACATTTACATAAAAAGAAAGTTTAAATGGATTTCCTCTTTCTATTTTTATTTTTTCAATTGAATTTATTTTTACTTTTCTTGTTTTTCTTTCTATTTCAACGCCTTTTCTTGCAAGTTCGTATAATTTTTTTCCATCTATTTTTATAGCTGAATACATTGGAGGAAGCTGCTCTATATCCCCTAAAAAACTTTTAACCGTTTCTATTATTTTTTCATCACTTATTTCAATTTTTTTATTATATTTGTGAGTTACTTTCCCTTCAGTATCATAAGTATCTGTCTGATATCCCAGTTCCAGTTCCGTATAATATTCCTTATCTTTTTTCATTAAACTGTCGGAAAACTTCGTCGCTCCGTTTAACATGACTATTAAAAGACCTTCAGCCATAGGGTCGAGAGTTCCCGCGTGACCGGTTTTATTAGCATTTATCTGCATTTTCAGTTTATTTATTGCTTTAAAAGAACTGACTCCTTTTTCCTTGTTCAACAGAACAATTCCATCTTTTAAAAATTTATCGGTTTTCTTCATTTTTCATCCTTTAATTTTATATTGTTATAGTAGTTTACATAATATTGTTATTTTATTTTTTTATTTCGGTTATGCTACATTATCGGTGATATTACTCTGAATAGGGAATTTCTTATTTTTCTCCAGAATACCATTTTTTTGAGATTCCCCGATTCAATTTTTTCACATTTTTCCAAATCCCTGTAAAACTGATTTCTCATATTTTGGCTTATTTCCTCATTATAAAAAACAGAATTTACTTCATAATTTATTTCAAAACTTCTCATATCAAAATTACATGTTCCCATTGTAGAAATTTTTCCGTCTGTAATAATGTTCTTACAATGTAGAAATCCTGCATTGTACCTGTAAATTTCCACTCCTGACGAAAGCAGTTCCTCAAAATAAGTTTCCGCAATCCAGTACGGTATTTTTTTATCAGGAACACCTGTTATCATAATTTTTATTTTTATTCCTGAAAGAGAGGCAATCTG
>JAUNKI010000225.1 GCA_030532815.1 Leptotrichiaceae bacterium | reverse complement strand
AAATTTTGTAGCCGATAGCAGGAGTGTGAGGGCGGCAATGAGCCCTCACGAAGAAAACATTTTGTGTTGAATTGTTTTTTGATCGGGGGCTGTCTTATAAGTCGAAAATAATTCTCTAACTATAATTATTATATATTTCTGAAAATAAAAAGATATTGTTTTTACTGATTTTATAAAAATAGAAAATATATAAAACTTATAATTAAATGTATTTTTATACTTTTTGAGACAACCCCGGAAAAACTTTTTCTTTTATTTTTTCAAAAAAATAAAAGAACCTTCTTAATGACGTATTTTATTATGTCATTTAAAACAGTTCTTTTATTTATGTTTATTTAAAAAATTTAAATTTTACTTTAAAGTTTTAATCCACATATCAAGTTCTTTTTCAATTCCTTTTTTAACCTGTCTTCCACTGAATGCTATTCCTTTTTTAACTTCTTTGGCTTTTACACTTTTTTCAAAATCAGCAAGTAGACTTCCGTATGTTCCTCCATAAGTTGTAAATATCGTAACCGTCTTTCCTGATAAATCCTGTCCTGACAGATATGTCTGTACAGGTAAAGCTACTTCTGAAAACCATGCAGGTGTTCCTATAATGATTGTATCGTATTCTGAAAGATCTTTATTTATTTTTTTTATTGCAATTTTTTCTTTATTTGCCATCTGTTTTTTCACTAATGCTTCCAGTTTTGGAATGGAAGATGTATTGTAAGGTTTTTCCGTTTCTATTTTAAGGATATCTGCTCCCAGTTTTTCCTGTATCATCTTGGCTACTTTTTCCGTTGAACCTGTTAAAGAGTAGTAAACAACAAGAACTTTACTACTCATCATCTTGTCCTTCATCATATCGGATTTCATATTATCTTTCATCATAGCTGCCGTTCCTATAGTTGTATATCCGAAAAGTGAAAGCATTACTAAACCGAACATCATAAAAAGATGTCTTTTAATCTTTTTCATTTTTCCTCCTAATTATTTTTTATCATTATTTTATTTTAAAGTTTCAAGCCAAGCATCAAGTTCTTTGTCAATTCCTTCATTTACCTGTTTTCCGCTGAATGCTATTCCTTTTTTTATTTCTTTGGCTTTTACGTTTTTTTCAAAATTAGTTAACAAATCTCCGTATGTTCCTCCATAAGTTGTAAATACCGCTACCGTTTTTCCCGATAAGTCCTGTTCGGCTAAATATGTCTGTAATGGTAAGGATACTTCTGAAAACCATGCAGGTGTTCCTATAATGATTGTATCATATTCCGAAAGATCTTTTTCAACTTTTTTTATCGCTACCTTTTCCTTATTTGCCATTTGCTTTCTTACTACTTCTTCTATTGTCTTCGGGTCATATTCATTTTCAGATTCAATTTTCAGAATATCCGCTCCCAATTTTTCCTTTATCATTTCAGCTACTTTTTCGGTTGTTCCCGTCATTGAATGGTAAACTACGAGAACTTTTTTCATCATCATCTTGTCATCTTTCATATCCCCTTTCATATTATCCTTCATTGTATCCGAAGAACTTCCCTTTGAACATCCTAAAACTGCTAA
>JAUNKI010000224.1 GCA_030532815.1 Leptotrichiaceae bacterium | reverse complement strand
ATATTTCTTTTACAAAATTCATTTCATGGCTTACTATAAGCATTGTAATATGTGATTTTTTAAGTTTTCTTATTATTTCCAGAACTTCTTTTACGAGTTCAGGATCAAGTGCCGAAGTAGGCTCATCAAACAGAAGTATGTCAGGCTTGAGAGCAAGTGCTCTTGCTATGGCAGCTCTCTGTTTCTGACCTCCTGACAGTTCATTGGGAAAGCTGCCTCTTTTATCATAAAGACCTACCGTTTCCAGCATATCCGAAGCTATTTTTTCAGCTTCTGCATTATCCGTTTTCTTTACTAATTTCAATGTTTTTACTATATTATCCTTTACAGTCATATGAGGAAAAAGGTTAAAATTCTGAAAAACCATCCCTATTTTAAGAAGCATACGGCTTTTAAAATTTTTACCGATTTTTTTGTCCTGTAAATCATATCCCTCTATTAGGATTTTTCCTCCGTCTATTTTTTCAAGGTCGGAAACTGTTCTTAATATTGTTGATTTTCCGCTTCCGCTTGGTCCTATTAATGAAACTGTCTCACCTTTTGCCACATAAAGACTAATATTTTCAAGAACTGTATTTTCCTTGAATTTCTTTTTTAAATTAATAATTTCTATAATTTTTTCTCTATTTTCATTTTGATTTTTTTCATCGGACATCATATTTCCCCCTTAAATTCTTATTCTGTTCGCTTTTTCCATATTCTTGAAAAGTCTGTCCACAAAAAGACTGAGAATTAAATATATAATAATAGCACATATATAAGGAGTTATCTGTAAATATATTCCCGCCAGTTCTTTAGTTCTCTTCATAACTTCGGTTATGGACAGCACATATATCAGAGATGTATCTTTAATTAAAGTAATAGCTTCATTTCCTAAAGCAGGAAGTACACGTCTTATTGCCTGAGGAAGAATAACATATACTGTTTTCTGAAAATAAGTATATCCTAAAACTTTTGCAGCTTCATGCTGTCCCGTATCTATACTTTCCAATCCGCTTCTTATTATTTCCATTAAATACGCGGCGTAATTTACGGCATAAGTAATCACCGCCGCTTCATAAGCTCCCAGTTTTATCCTGTACCCTAAAAAGTTTATTAAGGGAAGTCCGTAATATACTATTAAAAGTTGAAGCATCAGAGGAGTTCCCCTGAATATCCAAGTATATACCGATAACAAAGATTTTACCGTTCTGCTTTTTCCCGTATAAGCTAAAGCTCCCAGTATTCCTGCAGGAACTGAAAGAAAAACTGTACATAAATAAAGAAAAAGTATGTTCGGTAATGTTTTTAAAAGTTCTATAAACATCTGTACTGCTGACATATTCCATTCCTCTTTTCATTTTTTCTGTAAAAGAAAACGGCTCCCGTTTTACCTGAGAACCGTTTCTTTTCAAACTATGTTATAAAAGATTTAGAAAACATCACAGGTACATTCTTATCAACACAACATAAGCCTGCACCTGAATTTTCAGCACAAACTTAATACCTATGACTGCACATTGATTCTCTAAATCTTTCCATTTTAATTTCCTCCGAATTTAATATTTA
>JAUNKI010000024.1 GCA_030532815.1 Leptotrichiaceae bacterium | reverse complement strand
GAGCAGTATAACATTCTGGAAAAAAATATGAAATTTAACAAAGAAACAAAAATTTATTTACCGTCTTCCCTACTTCTTTTTTCCTATATGCTTACAGGGATAACCACGTTTATTTCCGATGTGGATTTAAATAAAGTAGAAGAAATAAAGTATGAAAATATAATAAAACAGATTAATGAAAATAATATTCAGAATATAGTTCTCCCTTCGGTAATATTTGAAAATACAGCTGACTATGCTTTAAGGAAAAATATAATATTTAAAAATGTACAGACTGCATATGTTACAGGAACATATGTCTTTCCTAAAGTTTTGGAAAAAATAAGAAAAGTCTTCATAAATGCTCAAGTAAAATGGGTATACGGAGTTCCGGGAGCTGAACTGATTTCCGTACTGGATTTTGAAGAAATAACCGAAGAAGATCTGGAAAGTATGAAAAAGGGAAAAGGTCTTTTAGCAGGAAAAAAAGTGAATGAAATGGAATCGGAAATAAAAAAGCCTGAAAAAGAAATTAGCGAAGAAAGTAATGGTGAAAACCTGAAAAGTATTGACAGAGAAAACGAAGCTGATAAAAGTACAGAAGAAATAGGAGAAATATGGGTAAGGAGAGACTATATCCTGAAAGAAAATTCGGATACAGATGAAAATAAAAAATGGTACGGAACCGGAAATTCAGGATACATTAATAATAAAGGGCAGCTTGTGCTGCTGGGAAAAGTTGGTAAGGAAATAAATATAAAAGGAAAAAAATATTATCCTTTGGCTGTGGAAACAGCATTTTCCTTCTGTAAAGCCGTCAGAAAATCAGCTTTAATTTCAAAAGACGGAAATCTTTACCTTGTTTTTGAAAGAAATCCCGAATTTAAAGGAAGTCCCGAAACAGACGGAGAAATGGAAAAACTGAAAGAAAAATTCGGTATATTTAAAATAATTGAAGGAAATGTATATGTGAATAAAAATTTCAATAGCGAAACTGATTATAAAAAAACTGAAGAAACTGTTGAAAAAGTATAATTTGCTGATAATTTCACACACTGAAAAAACAGGAATATTTTTTACTGCTTTTTCATAATCTTAACTTTCAAAATGATTTTTTTCAAAGTTCATATATAATAAAAAAATAGAAACTGAGAGAAAAATTTATTAAAATAAAAACTTCAAATTTTAAATAAATTGTGATATACTTAACTTGTAAACAGATATGTTATATAAAAATTTTAGGAGGTAATAGTAATATGGCAGTTAAAGTAGCAATTAACGGATTTGGGAGAATAGGAAGATTGGCATTAAGATTAATGGCTGATAATCCTGAATTTGACGTAGTCGCAATCAATGATTTGACAGATACTGCAATGCTTGCACATTTGTTTAAATATGATACGACTCAGGGAAGATTTAACGGGGAAATTCAAGTAAAAGAAGGGGCATTCGTTGTAAACGGAAAAGAAATCAAAACTTTTGCAAATGCAGATCCGGCTCAATTACCATGGGGAGAATTAGGAGTAGACGTAGTACTGGAATGTACAGGATTCTTCACTTCTAAGGAAAAAGCGGAATTACATATTAAAGCGGGAGCTAAAAAAGTAGTTATATCGGCACCTGGTTCAGGAGAAATGAAAACAGTTGTCTTCAATGTAAATCATACTATTCTTGACGGAACTGAAACAGTATTGTCGGCAGCTTCATGTACAACTAACTGTCTTGCTCCAATGGCTAAAGTATTAAATGATAAATTCGGAATAGTTGGAGGATCAATGACAACTATTCATGCTTATACAGGAGATCAGAATACACTTGATGCTCCTCACAGAAAAAATGATTTCAGAAGAGCGAGAGCAGCAGCGGCAAATATAGTTCCTAACACTACAGGAGCGGCAAAAGCTATAGGTCTTGTAATACCTGAATTAGCAGGAAAACTTGACGGAGCGGCTCAAAGAGTACCTGTACCTACAGGATCATTAACAGAGTTGGTAACAGTATTAAATAAAAAAGTTACTAAAGACGAAATTAATGCAGCTATGAAAGAAGCTTCAAACGAATCATTCGGATATACTGAAGAACCGCTTGTATCTTCAGATATAGTAGGAATTCATTTCGGTTCATTGTTTGATGCGACTCAGACAAAAGTTATTGAAAGTGGAGATCAGCAGTTAGTTAAAACTGTTGCATGGTACGATAATGAAATGTCTTATACGGCTCAATTAGTAAGAACATTAAAATATTTTGTTGAAATAGCAAAATAGGCAGTTTAGGAAAATAAAAAAATCGGCTGAGAAATCAGTCGATTTTGCTATTTTAGGTTATATAATATATGATATGCGGAATGATAGGAGAAGGATTTCTCCCTTGTTCCTGACATGACCAATTATCTTTAAAGAGCTTAAAGAGGTACTTAAAGGAATGATTTTTCCCTTTCTTCTGACATAAGCCTATTTCTATTAAAATTCGTCTATTTCAACCGAATTTTTTAAAAAATTTTATTATCATTCTTAGGCATTTCATCATGTCTTTCTTTTTAACAACACTGAATATTTTTTTATTTTACAAACTATTTTTATTTCTTATGTCTGTTAATTTATTATATTACTGAATTTTAATATAAAGAATAAAACAGATTATTTACGGTAGTTTATGCTTTTTATTTTTTTTCACTCATTTTTTTTGATTTTTTTACACAGGCATTGACTGCATTTATTACCGTTCCTCTGAAATTTCCATTTTCCAGAACTTTCAATGCTTCTATAGTCGTACCTCCCGGAGAAGTTACTTCATCTTTCAGTGTTCCGGGATGTTTTTCGCTTTGAATAAGCATTTGAGCGGAGCCTTTTACAGTTTGAGCTATTATTTCATAAGCTCTGTTTCTCGGAATACCTTCGAGAACGCCTCCGTCTGCAAGGGCTTCCATAAATATATAGACATATGCCGGAAGAGAACCGCTTATTCCGGTAAAGGCGTGTATAAGATTTTCCTCAAGCTCGATGCTTTTTCCGAAACTGTTCAATAAGCTGAATATTACTTTTTTTTCATTTTCGTTTATATTTTTATTAAATACAGCTGCTGTCATTCCTTCAAGTACCTGAGCAGGAGTATTCGGCATAGTTCTTACTATTTTTCTGTCTGTTCCGATTATGCTTTCCACATAATTTATACTTATTCCTGCAGCAATTGTAAATATGATTTTATCTTTTCCTATCCTATCTTTTATTTTTTCAAGAATAGGAGTGTAAATATCAGGTTTTACGGATAAAATTATAATATCGCTGTTTTCAACTATTTCTATTTCATCATGTAAAACTTTTACATTGTATTCTTTTGACAATTCTTCGGATTTTTCCGTATTTATATCGTATATATTTATTTTATCCACTGAAACAACACCTGATGTTACCAATCCTTTTATTATGGCACTTCCCATATTTCCTGTGCCTATAAATCCTATTTTCATTACTTTCCTTTCTTCTGAAGCTTTCATAGTGTTATACTCCTACTTTTCAGTAATTTTCCTATTTTCTGATTTGACCGTTTCCTCTTACAATATATTTTGAAGTTGTCAGTTCCCTTACTCCCATCGGTCCTCTGGCATGGAGCTTCTGAGTGGAAATGCCTATTTCTCCCCCGAAACCGAATTCCCCGCCGTCTGAAAATCTTGTGGAGGCATTTACATAAACAGCAGCAGAGTCCACTTCATTTAAAAATTTTTCCGCATTATTCATTGATTGAGTTATTATTGAATCGGAATGTCCCGTACTGTGACTATTTATATATTCTATAGCTTCATTTACATCTTTTACAAGTTTCAGAGACATTATCATATCAAGATATTCCGCTCCGAAATCTTCTTTTTCTGCAAGTTTTACGTCATTTCTATTTCCTATAATTTCGAGGGCCTCTCTGCTGTATCTCAGTTCAACATTTTTTTTCAGAAGCATTTCCGTCAGTTCCGGAAGTACTTTGTCAGCAATATTTTTATGAATGAGTACGGTTTCTATGGAATTGCATGTACTCGGTCTTTGTGTTTTGGCATTTTCAATTATAGGAGAAATCATTTCCGTTTCAGCACTTTCATCGACAAATACATGACACACTCCTGCACCTGTTTCAATTACGGGAACTGTGGCATTTTCAATTATAAATTTTTTAAGCCCTTTTCCTCCTCGCGGTATAAGGACATCTATGTATTCATTAAGTCTTACCATTTCATTTACAAGATTTCTGTCCGTATGTTCTATAAGCTGAACGGAGTTTTCGGGCAATCCTGCCTTCAGTCCCGTTTCATTGAACAGACGGCTTAAATATATATTGGAATTTATTGCGTTGGCTGAACCTCTTAATATGACGGCGTTAGAGGATTTTATTGCCAATCCTGCAGAGTCTATGGTTACATTAGGTCTTGATTCGTATATAATTCCTATTACTCCCAAAGGAACTCTCTTTTTTTCAATAGTCATACCGTTTTTATGTTTCCAGCCTTCCAGAATCTCTCCTACGGGATCATTAAAAGATGCTATTTCAAGTAAACTCTGTGCCATAGCTTCTATTCGTCCGTCCGTCAGCTCAAGTCTGTCGAGAAGTGCAAAGGAGAGTCCTTCTTTTCTTCCTTTTTCCAAATCTTCTCTATTTGCTTTTTTTATTTCTTCTTTTTTATTAATAAGCTCTTCAGCTATCATTGTCAAAGCTCTGTTTTTTGTTTCCGTATCCAAAGTCAGCAGTTTTCTGGAAGCTTCCTTTGCCTTTTTTCCCATTTCTTCCACATATCCGTTCATAAATTTATTTCCTTTCTGTTTTTAAAGGTGTTTCAGAATAATCTTTTATAATTACTTATTTTCCAGAACGAGCATATTGTCAATGTGAACTACTACATCATCATATTTATGCCCTAATATTTTTTCGATATCTTCGCTTTTATGTCCTTTAATAAGTTCAATTTCATCTGAGGAATAATTTGAAATCCCTGTGGCTATAATTTCATTTTTCAGGTTTATTATTTTTACTACGGTTCCTTTATCAAAATTTCCTTCAAATGACTTTATTCCTACGGGTAAAAGGCTGTTTCCTCTGAATAGTGCCTTTTCAGCCCCTTCATCTATAATAAGTATACCTTTTTTATTTGTACCGTATGCAAGCCAGTATTTTTTTGAACTTATTTTTTTATTTTTTTTCATGAATAATGTGCCGATGTTTTCCTTTTCCACTATTCTTGTAATATTTTTTGGGTCATCTCCGCTTGCGATTATTAAATGAGTTCCTATTTTTGTAGCCATTTCTGCGGCAATTATTTTAGTTATCATTCCTCCCGTGCCGAATTTTGTCCCTTCTCCTCCTGCGGTCTTTTTTATGTCCTCATTTATATTTCCTACAATTTCTATCAGATTTGCATCTTCATATTTTTGAGGATTTTTATTGTAAAGACCTTGAACATCTGACAGAATTATTAATAAATCCGCATCTATAAGCCCTGCGACAAGTGCTGAAAGAGTATCGTTATCTCCGACTTTTATTTCATCTGCCACTACTGCGTCATTTTCATTTACAACAGGTATTATTTTATTATTCAGAAGAGTGTTGCATACATTTCTTGCGTTCAGGTACCTTCTCCTGTCGGAAAAGTCTCCTTTTGTTAAAAGAAGCTGACCTATAATTTTATTATGTTCCTGAAAAAACATCTGATATAAATGGGTAAGAGCCACCTGACCTACTGATGCCAATGCCTGTTTTTCAGACAGTGTCTTGGGACGTTCGTTCATATTGAGTCTTCCCATTCCCGCTCCTACGGCTCCTGACGTTACGAGGACTATATCATATCCTTTATCGGATAAGTTGCTTAATTCGAGAACTATCTTTTTTATTTTATCTCCGTCCAGATTTCCGTCACTTTTTGTTAAGGTTGATGTTCCTACCTTTACTACTATCTTCTGTATATTTTTTAATATTTCTTCTCTTATGTTCTGCTGTTTTTTCATATTTTCACTTACTTTCTGTATAAATTATTCTATTTGGAAAATTCAGTCAGATAAAACTTCCTTTTCACTTAAATGTCCGATATTGTTTTCAAGTTTTTGCAGGCAAATTTCATTAAAATATCGGATAATTAAATTATTTTTTACCTGTTCTGTTATTTTCCTTTATTTAAAATATTTTTTTATAAATTAAAAAGTATTTTTCAAACTGCAAATAATATATTTTTCTAAAACTAAAAGTCATTATTTTGACAGATTTTATAAAAATATTAAAGTATTTATGCAGCCCGATATAATTTTATAATTTACGAAGGGTTCGTATTTTAATTTTTTTTTCATTTTTTTGATTTTTTTAAAGGGTAATTCCTTTTTTATTTATATAGTCAATTACTTCAGCCAAATCTTCAGGAGTATCTACTCCTATAACTTCCGAAACTGTTTCAAGAACTTTTATTTTATATCCGTTTTCCATAAATCTTAACTGTTCAAGGGACTCCACTTTTTCAATAGTTCCTTCTCGTAAATTTTTCAGTTCATTTAAAAATTTTAAAGTATATCCGTATATACCGATGTGTCTGTAATATTTAAAATTTTTTACACTGTTTCTTTCATAAGGGATTACGGATCTGCTGAAATATAAGGCATTATTATTAAAATCCGTTATTACTTTTACTATATTGGGATTTTCGATATCTTCTCCCGTTTTAAATTCTTTTTTCAATGTTATAATTTCCGATTTTTCTTTTCTGTAATTATTTGCAATCAGATTAACGGATTCAATGTCTATAAGAGGTTCATCTCCCTGTATATTTATAACAAAGTCAAAATCTTCATAGCTGGGACTGTTTATAACTTCGGTTATTCTTGAAGTTCCGTTTTCATGCTCGGCTGATGTCATAATCGCTTTTCCTCCGAATTTCTCCACAGTTTCAAATATTCTTTTATCGTCTGTCGCTACTACCAGCATGTCAATATCTGCTTTTTCAGCTCTTTTGTAAACCCATTCTATCATGGGATACCCGTTTATATTTTTCAGAGGTTTTCCTTCAAATCTTGTAGATGCGTATCTTGCAGGAATTACTCCCAATATTTTCATAAGTTTGTCTCCTTTAATTAATATTAACCGATTTTTATTAATAATTGTAAAAGTACAAAAAATACAGATTCAGTTTTTTTATATACCGATATATTCTTTTTATTAAAATTAATGTAAGTTTAAAATAAAAATTCCGTAATGATTTTGATTTTTATATATTTAAAAAAACTGTAAGAAAAACTTTAACTTTCCTGTATAATTGATATATTATTATATCATTTTATTAATTGATATGGAACTGATAAAATTATAAAATAAAATTAATTATAATTGTATAGTAAAGTAAACTTATAGAAAGATAAAAATCAGTTTTATCTGACAGAATATATAAAAAATTACGACTGTTACTTATATAAAACAACCGTAATTTATTTTTGAAAACTGTCATTATGCTGTGCAATAATCCGTTTAATATTATTATTCAGTCAACGGTTATTGTCAGGATAGCAATATATATGATATTTAAATATATTCCATGTTTTTATTCAATTTTGTCTTTTGAACATAACCATAAATATTTCCTTAGATTTAAATATATCATATGTTACTATTCAATTTTTATCCGTATTTCTGTTTAAGAGCATTTAAAGCTGCCTGTTTGTCTCAAAATTTCAAGGTTTCCGCAGTATTTCTAAGGCAGTATAATATTTTTAATTTCAGACTTATATTAGAGTATGTCTGAAAACTGTCAAAATGACGGATTTTTAACGAATATTTTAAAAACTGTAAATAACGGAATGTGGTTTTATCATGACTTTTTTCCAATTTAAAAGATAAGAAAATTGAAAATATTGTAAATTTTAAGTTTGCAGACATATATTGATTTTTCCGTTTACTTTTTTGGAAACTGACAGATAAATTTATATTTTTTTAAATCAATATTGTATTTTATTTCCAATTTAACAGATTAAGAGACGTTCTTTCAATATTTTCGGATTTTGTTATCGCAGAAATGACTGCTACTCCGTCAGCTCCCGATTTTATTACTTCTTTTGCATTTTTTTCTGTTATTCCTCCAATGGCCACTATGGGAATATGCTCATTTATTTTTCTCAGTTCACGGATAAGCCCGATTCCTACAGGATTTCCCGCATCATTTTTTGAGGATGTGGTAAATATGGGTCCTACACCTATATAGTCAACTTTGCTCAGATTTGAATTCAGGTATTCTTTCAATGAACCGACAGACAGCCCTATTATTTTATCAGGGAGTTTTTTTCTGGCTTCTTCTACAGGAGTATCCTCCTGTCCTATGTGAATTCCGTCGGCATTTAATTCTCGTGCCAGCTCAATATCATCGTCCACTATAAAAGGAATTTTACGTAATCTGCATAATTTCTGTATTTTTTTTGCAAATTCTTTTTTTTCTCTGCCGTTTAATGAACCGTCTCCTTTTTCTCTGAACTGAAACATTGTCACTCCGTTTTCCAATGCCTTTTCAATAGTTTCCTCCGCATTTCCCTTTTCACAGTCCTGTGTGCCGCATACAAAATAAAATTTCAGTAACTCCTTATTAAACATATTTTCTTACCTTCCTGTATTTTACTACATCTTCATCACGGATATTGTAAAGAGCGTTTAAAAATTCAATTTGGAAAGTACCGGGTGATTTTATTCCTACAGTTTTCTCCGCCATTTCTCCTGCAATATTATAAACTGAAAGTCCTTCTTCCAGTCTGTTTATGAGCTTTTCATTACCGATATTTATAAAAGCCGCCATAACCGCCCCTAATAGGCACCCCGTTCCTATAATTTTGGGCATCATACAGCTACCGTTATGGAGAGTTATGACTTCTCCGTCAACTGCAATTGCATCTGTTTTCCCTGTGATCAAAATAGGTATATTTAATTTTTCATTTGCCTTTTTTGCAAGTTCTCCCGTATTTTCGCATTCGGCACTGTCAACTCCCTTGGATTTTACATCTGCTCCTATTAATGCCGCCACTTCCCCTGCATTACCTCTAATAAGGGAAATTTTATGATTGTTTAACAGATCCGATACAACTTTCTGTCTGAATTTTCCCGCACCTGCAACGACGGGATCAAGTACAGCGGGAACATTGTATTTTTCAGCTATATCGAGAGCATCCTTATACAGTTTCCATGAAATATCCGTCAGTGTTCCGATATTTATTAAAAGACCGTCTGAATATTTCAGTATATCCTCCAAATCCTCTTTGTATTCGCTCATTGCAGGAGAGGCTCCCAAAGCGATTAATCCGTTTGCCGTGTAATTTTTTACCACATCGTTGGTTATGCAGACAATGAGCGGATTTTTTTTCCTTAGTATACTTAAATTAGACATATTATAATTCCTCCTTATAAATAATATGATTTACGGGACCGTTCCCTTTTCCGAGACAGGGGGAAAACTCTATAGCTTTTGATATAAACTCTTTTGCTATACGGACTGCTTCTTCTATTGATTTTTTCTTTGCCAGCTCTGCTGCGATTACCGCTGAAAATGTACATCCTGTTCCGTGAGTATGGACTGTTTCAAATCTTCGGGAACTGAACTTTTTCACTTCACCGTTTTCCAAAAATAAATAGTCAATTGCGTCTTTTTCGAGATGTCCGCCTTTAATAACGGCATTTTTCACTTTCAATTTTTTCAGTATAAATTCTCCTGCCGCTAAAATATCTTTCTCACTCTTTACTTTAATACCTGTCAGCTCTTCGGCTTCAAGAAGATTGGGCGTTATAATAGTTGCCAACGGTAATATGTCTTTTTTCAAATATTCTATTGCATTTTTGTTTATCAGTCTGTCTCCACTCGTTGCAATCATTACGGGATCCACAACATAGGGGATATTTTCTGACATATATTTTTTTATTATACCCATCATATCAGAATCAGCTATCATTCCTGTTTTTACTACATCGGGCATTATATCGGAAAATACGCTTTTTAACTGTTCTTCTATAAATTCGCAGTCCATATTGACTATTTTCTGAACTCCTACGGTATTTTGGGCTATAACACTTGTTATTACACCCATTCCGTAAACTTCCCTTGCCTGAAAGGTTTTTAAATCAGCCATAATTCCCGCTCCTCCTGAAGGATCGGTTCCGGCTATTGTCAATGCTGTTTTTAATTTGTTCATTTTTTTATACCTCCGTCAGTCTGTTTTTGTTTTATTTACAACATTTTGTCAATATTCTGATATTTTTTTGATGCTATAACTTTTAAATAAAATAAAAAACCACCCAACTGAAAAACAGGGTAGTTATACTTTTTCTTCTACCCACTTTCCTCCGCTGGCATTATCCAGATCAGGTCAAAGGGATTTAACATAACGTTAATCTCAGCAAATGCACCCCTAGTGGTTTTATATTTAATTTTAGTATATCATAAAATTTTTCTTTGTCAATATAAATGATTTTCAATTATTTGGAACAGATTTAGTATTAAAAAAATTGTAATAAAAGGATTTTAAATATTCACAATATATAATTGTATAATATATAATATATATTTTTATTTTAAGTGTAAATGGTCTATTATAAGTTAAGAAACAAAATTTATTATGAAAGAAAGGGTGATAAATGTGGAAAATAATTTATGGAAACTGTTGGAAACTTTAAAAAATCATAAATGGGTAGACTTATCTCATGAGCTTACAAACAACAGCCCTTATTGGAGCGGAATGCCTAAAGGAGTTCTTGAGTTAAATGACACTATTATTGATTTTCCTGAAATGAACCTGAATATACAGACTCATAAATTTCCCGGACAATTCGGAACTCATATAGATTATCCCGGACATTTTATAAAAAATGCACGTCTGGCAGGTGACTTTAAAGTGGAAGATACGGTTCTTCCTCTTGTTGTTATTGATTTAAGTGAAAAAGTCAGGGAAAATAATGATTATGAAATAACTGTCGATGACATTCTGGAATTTGAGAAAAAATACGGAACTGTTCCTGAAAACTCATTTGTCACTTTCAGGTCGGACTGGAGCAAAAGATGGCCGGACATGGTCTCTCTTACAAATGCTGATGAACAGGGCAATGCACATACACCGGGATGGCCTGTTTCCACACTGGAATTTTTATTTGATAAAAGAAATGTTGCAGGAATAGGTCATGAAACTCTTGATACCGATTCGGCTGTCACATGTGCAAAACATGGAGATTTAATAGGAGAAAGATATATACTGCAAAAAGATAAGTTTCAGGTTGAAGGAATGAACAATCTCGACCAGCTTCCTCCCGTAGGAGCTGTTATATTCATTGCCGCTCCGAGAATTGTCCATGCCAACGGATTACCCGCAAGAGTCTGGGCGGTTATTCCTTAAAAATTTCAACTATCGGGAAATTGAGCTAAAAATTTATTTTAACAGAAAAGGGAAGATTGTCTTCCCTTTTTAATTTTCGACTTAAAGTTTTTTCATGAGAATTTGCTGTCGTATAATCTAAATTTTTTTCTCTATATTTTAACCCTATTTAACATTTAAGTTTATGTTTCTGTTACTATTATCGTTTTACTATAATTTTGCTTAAAATTATTTTCCTTCAGGACTGTTATTCTGTTTTTCATTCAGCTCGGCAAATGCAGTTACCATACTTGCCAGATTCTGCATATTACTCGGTATTATAATTTTAGTAGATTTTCCGTCTGCCACTTTTTCAAAAGTTTCCATTCCCTTTAAGGAAAGCACTTCTGCGTTCGGAGCAGCTTCTTTGAGTAATCTCAGTGCTTCAGCTTTTGCTCTCTGAATGGAAAGAATAGCTTCAGCTTCCCCTTCAGCTTCTTTTATCTGTTGTTCTTTTTTTGCTTCGGCTCTAAGTATTGCCGCCTGTTTTTCCCCTTCAGCTACTAATATTGCTGATTCTCTTTTAGCCTGTGCTTCAAGGATGTTCGCTCTTTTTTCCCTTTCGGCTTTCATCTCTTTTTCCATAGCCGATCTTATGTCCGCCGGAGGAATTATACTTTTCAGTTCCACTCTGTTTACTTTAATTCCCCAAGGGTCCGTAGCTTCATCAAGTTCCACTCTCATATTTGTATTTATTATATCCCTTGAAGTTAGTGTCTGGTCAACAGTCATATCTCCGATTATATTTCTTAATGTAGTAGCCGTAAGATTTTCTATGGCTGAAATAGGTCTTTCAATACCGTAGGTATAAAGCTTTGGATCCGTTATCTGGAAATATACTATCGTATCAATTTGCATAGTGGCATTATCTTTGGTAATTACAGGCTGGGGAGGAAAATCCACAACTTGTTCTTTTAATGACACTACTCTCGATACTTTATCAAAAAACGGATTTATAAAATTTAATCCTGAGTTGAGTGACTGGTCATATTTACCTAATTTTTCAATTATATATACTCTTGATTCAGGTACTATTTTAATAGCTTTAAAAATTATTATTAATGCTATTGTTATGATGATAATTATAAACGGTACAAATATAAATCCCATAATCTCCTCCTAAAATATGTTTTAAATTATTTTTTTCCTAATATTATTTTGTTGCCTTCAAAACTTTTTATTATTACCGTATCTCCTGCTTTAAAAAAGTCTTCACTTATTCCTGTCCATATTGAACCTTTAAATCTGACTTCATATTCTTTTTTTGTATTTTCGGTGTTGACTACTTTTTCTATTTTTATTTCCGAACCTGTCATATCCGAACTGAAATTATTTTTTCTCCTTTTAATATAATTCTGCAAAATAGGTCTTGTAAAGAGAATAAAAACCAGTGATAAAACTGAAAATATAAAAAACTCAATATAAGAATTATTAATCAGTCCTGCAAACAGTGTCACAATAAGAGCTGCCAAAGCGAGCCATATTGTTACGAGACCCGGAATAACAATTTCAAGCAGTGCGAATATTGATGCTGAAATTGCCCAGAAAATTGCTCCCATTGCATACCTCCTCTCTAAAAATTCAGATTATTCCGATTAAAAATAAATTCCTGCATGTCCTCTAATGCCGCCTTTTCCGACACCTACTCCCAGTCCTGCAGAGCATGATACTAAAGTCAGTGCCAATAATACGGCTATAATCAATTTTTTCATGATTTGTCCTTTCGTTTTAAAATTTTTATTTTTTACCAACTTGTACATACATTGGAAACCACTTGACAATCTTTATATCTGCAAGACTTTTTAGCACCTGAATTATTATTTCTCGGATTTCTTGAGGAATACCATCCGTATGCTCCGGTACTTGCAGACCATGCAACTGCGGCACAAGAATTTTTATATGTAACAATTATTCTGCATGCTCTTCCGCAATGTCTTAATGCCGCTATTTCAGCATCATATCGATTACGATAGTTATAACTGTAACCTGAATAGCCTGTGTTTAAATTTACGGCTATCGCTCCGTAATAATCATAATATGAAAAAGAAAGAAAAGGCATTATTATAAATAACATTATTATTTTTTTCATCATTATACATACTCTCCTTATTTTAGTATCTATTATTTCTAATATTATACATTGCCAATCTTAAAGCAAGCTGAAAATTAAAATCCTTTTTTATAATTTTGCTCCTTTTTCAATATCGGAAGGTATGTTACTGATAAATTAATATGTACTTTTAAATTTTAAACTTATGCCTATTTTCAATTTTTTATAATTACTTTTATTACATATTACATTTTTAAATATTATCCTTCAGTTATTTCATACAATTGTTTTTTATATTATACTACATTTTTCAATTTTTTTTAAGTTATTTGTATAAATTTATCGTTTCCGTAAATTTTGCTATTTTTGTTTCCAGTTCCTCTTTTATGGCATTTTCCTTGTTTATTACTTCCTGAGGAGCTTTTGACAGAAATGCTTCATTGGATAGCTTTCCTAAAACTTTATCCAGTTCTTTTTTTGTCTTTTCGATATCCTTTTCAAGTTTTGCTATTTCCTTTTCCTTATCTATCAGATCAGCCAGAGGAACGTATATTTCAGTAGTTTCAACTAATCTGAATCCTACCAGTTCAGGAATATCTCTATTCGGAGCAAAATCATATTTTTCCACATTTGCCAGCTTATCAAGAATTTTCGGATTATCTGCAAGTATTTTCTTTTCCCTTTCATCGGAACTCTTAAATATTATTTCTATTTTTTTTGACGGTGAAACATTTGCTTCTCCTCTTATGTTTCTTATTGCCGTTATAATTTCCTTCAGATAATCGAATTCTTTTTCCGTTTCTCTGTTTATCAGCATTTTATCTTCACGTGGAAATTGGGAAAGCATTATCGTTTCTTCGTCAATATCAAGTTTCTGCCATATTTCTTCAGTAATAAACGGCATAAACGGATGAAGCATTTTAAGCCCGTTATCCAGAATATGTCTCAATACCCACTGAGCGGTTATCTTATCAATTCCTTCTCCTCCATAGATTCTTGTTTTGGCTATTTCCACATACCAGTCACAGAATTCTCCTCTGAAAAATTCATAAGCTGTTTTTGCAGCACTGTCAAGTTCGTAATTTTCCATATACTCGTTTATTTCCCTTGAAGCCGACTGAAGCTTTGACAAAATCCATGCATCTTCCAACTTAAATTCCAAATCCGTTACAGATGTTTCCTTATTGAAGTCCTCCAAATTGGATAATACGAATTTTGAGACATTCCATATTTTATTTGCAAATGTAGAACCCATTTCCAGAAGCTTTTCAGAAAAATGCATATCCTGTCCCTGAGAAGTATTATATAAAAAGCTGAATCTTATGGCATCGGCTCCGTATTTGTCTATTAAATTTAAAGGGTCAGGGGAATTTCCCAATGATTTGCTCATTTTTCTTCCCTGCTCATCTCTTATAAGTCCGTGCAGATAAACATAATCGAAAGGGATTTCGTCATTTATATAAAGGCTCATCATTATCATTCTCGCAACCCAGAAAAATAATATATCTGCTCCCGTTACTAACGCATTTGTAGGAAAAAATTTTTCAAAGTCTTTTGTTTTTTCAGGCCAGCCCATTGTGGAAAAAGGCCATAATGCTGATGAAAACCATGTATCAAGTACATCGGTTTCTTCTCTCAGATTTACTTCCTGTCCGAATTTTTTCTTTGCCTGAGCTTTTGCTTCTTCCAAATCCCTTGCTACAAAAATGGTTCCGTCTTCGGCATAGTAGGCGGGTATTCTGTGTCCCCACCATATCTGTCTTGAAATAGTCCAGTCCCTTATGTTTTCAAGCCAGTTATAATAAACTTTTTCCCATCTTTTTGGAGTTATTTTTACTTTTCCGTTTTTTACCACTTCCAGTGCTCTTTCTGCAAGAGGTTTCATTTTTACAAACCATTGGGTGGACACTCTCGGTTCGATTACGGTATCACACCTGTAACAATGGCCTACTGCATTTTTATGTTCCTTTACTCCTACAAGATATCCTCCTTCTTCAAGGTCCTTCAGTATTTCCTTTCTTGCTGCAAATCTGTCAAGACCGCAGTATTTTCCTCCGTTTTCGTTTACTTTTGCATCTTCGGTAAATATGTTGAGAAATGGCAGTCCCGTCCTTTTTGCCACTTCAAAATCGTTAGGATCATGTGACGGTGTCATTTTAACTACTCCCGTTCCGAATTCTCTGTCTACATACTCATCGGCAACTACGGGTATTTCCCTGTCCATAAGAGGCAGTATGACTGTTTTCCCTATTAAATGCATATATCTCTCATCAGCAGGATTTACGGCTACTCCCGTATCTCCCAGCATTGTTTCCGGTCTTGTAGTTGCAATTACTACAAATTCATCACTGTCTTTTACTTTATATTTTATTTCCCATATTTTCCCGTTTTTTTCCACATGATTTACTTCATCGTCTGCAAGTGCGGTTTTATCATGAGGACACCAGTTTACAATATATTCTCCTCTGTAAATAAGTCCGTCATTATAAAGTTTTATAAACACTTCCTTTACTGCTTTGGAGAGTCCCTCGTCCATTGTAAACCTTTCTCTTGACCAGTCCGGAGAAACTCCGAGCCTTCTTAACTGGGTAGTTATCAGTCCTCCGTGTTTTTCCTTCCATTCCCATGTTTTTTTCAGGAATTCCTCTCTGCCTATTTCTTCCTTTGTAGTTCTCTGCTCCTTCAACATTCTTTCTACTTTGTTCTGAGTGGCAATTCCCGCGTGATCCGTTCCCGGAACCCACAATGTATCAAAACCGCTCATTCTTTTATATCTTATAATTGTATCCTGAATGGCATTATCCATCATATGTCCCATATGCAGTATCCCTGTTACATTGGGAGGAGGAATTACTATGGAATAACCCGGTTTCTCGTCATTGTGCTGTGCATTGAAATATCCTTTTTCTTCCCATATTTTATACCACTTTTTTTCAATTTCATCTGGAGAATATGTTTTTCCCAATTCTTTTATCATTTCTTTTCCTCCTGTCTTTCTCGGTTGTTTTATTAATTTTTTTATAGCATTTACAAATATTTAAAAACTTTTTAATCCTAACGAATAAATGCTTCTATGTTCTTTGTTAATATTCTTTTGAATTTCTATTACTTTGAAATTTTATTTTAAATAATAAAATTTTTGTTTATATTTTTATCGGAACAAGTGATAATACGATAATTTTTCCTGAGGTGTATCTGAAAACTCAAAATCTACAATGTTTTCAATTTTTTTAACTTTTTAAATTAACAGAGTCATAATAAAACTCATATCCCGTTATTTACAACTTTTAAAATTTCGGTTAAATCCATTGTTTTGAGAGTTTTCAGACATATCCTAATATAAAGTGATATCAATTTAAAATCATATAATACTGTTAAGAATAAAAAAATTGTATTCTTTTTGAACAATGCATCTTTATTAAGTTAAAAATAAATTTTTGATTGTATTTATATTATAACCAGAATTTTTAAAATAAAAAATCTTTTTCAATTAATTTTGCTGAAAATAATGAAACGTAAAATTTATAATTTAATATCTTTGTATTTTAAAATATTTTCCAAAATTTACAATATTTAAATTATATAAATTGTTATATTGTTTTTTATTTTTTTGGTGAAATTTAAGATTTTTAATTTTTTACCATAATAATAGCATTGTTTCCGCTTCCATAGTAATTTTTTCTTACGGAAATTTTTTCAAAACCGTTTTTTTCATATAGTCTTATGGCTTTAGCATTATTTTCATTAACTTCCAAAAATATTTTTTTTCCTATGTCTGTTTTTTTAAGTCTGTTATTTTCATATTTTCCGATATTACGAAAAATGTTCATCGTATTTCCCAACAATATGTTTCCGTATCCTTTTCCCTGATATTTTTTTCTTATTCCGATTTCAAATAAATCAATATTTTCAGTTGTATCATAATAAATAATGTATCCTGATATTTCTTCCGATTTG
>JAUNKI010000023.1 GCA_030532815.1 Leptotrichiaceae bacterium | reverse complement strand
ACAGAAATTTAAAATAAAAGTTGGAATCTCGGCATTCAAAATTTTACGAAAAAATTTTGTAGCCGATAGCAGGAGTGTGAGGGCGGCAATGAGCCCTCACGAAAAGAGAGTTGAGTCGGAAGTTTTTTGTCAAACTTTTTTACAAAAAAGTTTGGAGTGTTTTGCAAAGCTTTTTGAAAAAAGCATAGAAGCAGTTTTGATAATATGATAGTGACTTTTCATAAAAAATCAATAAATTAAAAATAAATAATAATAATATCAATGAAAGGTAGACATGGAAAAAAGAAATATAAACAGAATGATAATATTAATGTTCTGCTGTATTATCGTTTATAATCTGGCACATCCCGCAACACCGGGATTAATAGAATTAAGAAATTGGAAAAAAAGCATTTCAGGAGAATTTTTAGCTGTTATGAGTACGGCAATGTTTATATCTTCTCCATATTTGGGAGCACTTGCCGATAAAGTGGGAATGAAAAAAATATTTATATTTATGCCTCTTATGTATGGAACTTCTCAAATAATTTTCGGTTTCATAAATTTTCTGCCTGCAGTTTTTCTGGCAAGAATTATTGCAGGATTTGCTTCGGGAGGAACATATGCGGTAGCTTTCGGATATGTAAGTCAATTGTCATCAAAAGAGGAAAAAAGTAAAAATATAGCGAAAATAAGTTCAGCTGCAGTAATAGGAGGAGCTATAGGACAGAAAACAGGAGGAATTGTTGCGGGATTTGACACGAGATATCCTTTCGGACTTCAGTTTATATGCGGTTGTATAGTTACTCTCTTAATTTTCTTTATATTGAAGGAAATTGTAAAAAATGAAAAAGACAACAGAGAAAATCAAATAAAGGAAAAGAAAAATCTGAATCCTTTTGCTACATTTAAATACATAAATGAATTGGACAGTTATTCAAAATTTTACTGTTTTATAATATTTCTATCAAATGTAGGAATATTTTCCTATGCCAGTGCTTTGAATTATTTTCTGAAATTTCATATTAAAGTAAATCCCGATACTATAGGGACATTTGTAATGTGTTCTTCACTATTGGCATTTTTCGGTACAAGCGTTCTTTTGGTAAAACTTATTGCCAGATACAGAGAAAAAGGAATTCATAAAATAATGATATTTATAGGAATTACACTGATGTCCGTTATATTGTACAGATTGAACGGAGGCACGGTTCCCTATGTATTTATGGCAGTTTATACGATGACTTATGAAATAGTAAAATCACTGGGAAACAGTATAATAGCCCAAAGATACAAGAATGAACAGGGGAAAGTACTCGGAGTAACTTCAGCAGTGGGATTTTTAGGAAGTGCCGTAGGTTCACTAATGTCGGGATATCTACTTTCAACAAATTATTATTTGCCGTTCATAATCAATCTTTCAGTAATGTCCCTAGTACTGATACTTTTGAAAATAATTCCTAACCTTTTTTATAGGAAAGACTGAAATAAACTCAAGCTTTTTTGTGAAAAAGGTCGAACTAAAAAAAGCTTCGTAAAAAGAATTGCCAATATAAATTTTACCGAAGTTTAAAAATGTCGGTTCACTGTAAAAATAAAAAAGATGTTTTTACAACGCTCACTCACTGGATTTTTTTATGCAGTAAAATTGAGTGTTGAAAGAAAAGAGAAATATCTAAGAAAGTAATGTTAAATAAAATCGTAGTTAGATTGTAACAGTAATAAAAATATGCACTTTAATTATTAAGTAAAAATTTCGGCATTTAAAATTTTGAGGTTGAAAAATTTTTTAGTTGATAGTCCGAGTGTGGAGGCAGTAACAGTCATAAAAAAATAATTCTCATTTGATATTAATAATTTTTATAATAAATTATACATTGAAATTTACAATATAAATGATATAATACAGTAATATTAATTATGTGGAACTGTAAAGAAAGAATTTACAAAAAATAAAAAAAAGTTGTATAATCTGATAAATGTGGTAAAATTAAAATAAATAACATTATTACAGGGAGGCTATCGCTATGGAATTCATGAAAAAATATGAATACTGGTTAAACTCGGATTCTATTGATGAGAAGGATAAAGAGGAACTGAAAGGCTTAAAGGATAATCCTAAAGAAATAGAAGACAGATTTTTTAAAGATTTAAGTTTCGGTACAGGAGGAATAAGGGGAGTAAGGGGAATAGGAACAAACAGAATTAATAAATATGTAATTAGAAAAGCGACTCAGGGGCTTGCCAATTATATGCTGAAATATAATGAAAAAGAGGCAAAGGAAAAGGGGATAATAATAGCCCATGATTGCAGAATAGGTTCAAGGGAATATGCTTTGAACACAGCGGGAGTAATGGCTGCCAATGGAATAAAAGCCTACATTTATCCGGATTTGAGATCTACTCCTGAGTTATCCTTCGGAGTAAGGTATAAAGGCTGCCTTGCAGGAATAGTAGTGACTGCGAGCCATAATCCGGTAGAATATAACGGCTATAAAGTTTACTGGGAAGACGGAGCTCAGGTAGTAGACCCCCATGCAACGGGAATAGTAGACGAAGTAAATAAAATTCAGACTCTTGAGGAAATAAAATTTATTTCTGAAGAAGAAGGTCGAAAACTGGGTCTGATAATTGAACTTGATGAAAAAATAGATGATGACTACCTTGATGAAATTAAAAAACAGACATTGAAAAAAGATATTTCAGGAAAAGAAAATTTCAAAATAGTGTATACTCCTTTACATGGTACGGGAGGAAGACCGATGAAAAGAATTTTGTCGGATTTCGGATATAGTTTTGAAGTTGTAAAAGAACAGATAGAGCCTGACGGAAACTTTCCGACTGTAGTTTATGCCAATCCTGAAGAAATTGCGGCATTTAAACTCGGAGTAAAGCTGGCAGATGAAATCGGGGCAGAACTTGTAATGGCAAATGACCCTGATGCCGACAGAATAGGAATAGCAGTAAAAGACGATGACGATAACTGGTACTATCCTAACGGAAATCAGATGGGATTACTTTTACTTCAGTATTTGCTGAACAACAAAAAAGACATACCTGAAAATGCAAAAGTAATAACTACGATAGTATCAACTCCTATGATAGATATAATAGCACCTTCACGGAACGTGGGAGTTATGAAGACATTGACAGGATTCAAATATATAGGAGAAAAAATAAGAGAATTTGAAACGGGAGTACTTAACGGAAGTTATCTTTTCGGTTTTGAAGAGAGTTACGGATACCTTATCGGAACCCATGCAAGGGATAAGGATGCCCTCGTAACATCAATGGTAATAGCTGAAATGGCGGCATATTATAATTCAGAAGGAAGTTCGGTTTATAAGGAACTGCAAAAATTATATAAAGAATTCGGATATTATCTCGAAGGAATAAAGTCGGTTACATTAAAAGGAAAAGACGGAATAGAAAAAATGGCTGTATTAATGAGTAATTTGAGAGAAAATGTAAAAGACACGTTAATCGGAAAGAAAATAAAAATAAAAAGAGATTTTGAATCCCATAAGGAATATAATCTTGAAACAGGAGAAGTAAAGGAAATAGAACTGCCTAAGGAAAATGTACTGCAGTTTGTTCTGGAGGACAATACATATATAACTGCAAGACCTTCAGGAACAGAACCTAAAATTAAATTTTACTTCAGTGTGAATGCAGATTCAAATGAGAGTGTAAAACAGAAACTCGATAAATCAATGGAAGAATTTGAAAAAATTCTTAAATTGTAAATAAATGTGTAAAGAGATTGAAAACAGGGGAGATGAATAAGGCAGAAAATAAATATAAAACAGATGAAAATGTAAATGCACTTTATCTGCACATACCTTTTTGTGAGAAAAAGTGTGAATATTGTGATTTTTGCACATTTACAAATATGCAGCATGAATACGGAAAATACACTGAAGCACTTATAAAAGAGCTCAAAATGTACCCTGAATATGAATATGACACGGTATATTTGGGAGGAGGGACTCCTTCACTGCTATCTGCGGAAATGCTTTCTGATATAATGAAAAATATAAAATACAGTAAAGATGCGGAAATAACGTTGGAGCTGAATCCGAACGATATGAACAGGGAAAAGCTTACCGAACTGAGAAAAATAGGGATAAACAGACTCAGTATAGGAATACAGAGTTTTCAGGACCATATTCTGAAATTTATCGGAAGACTGCACGATGGAAAAGACGCAGTAAAAGTTTTTAAAGATGCAAGAAAAGCGGGATTTGACAATGTTTCCATCGACCTTATGTTCGGTATCCCCAATCAGAGTATGGAAGACTTGAAAAAAGACCTGAAAATGATATTACAGCTTTTCCCTGACAATATATCAATATATTCTCTTATATGGGAAGAAGGAACAGTGTTTTGGAGTAAGCTTAGGAAAGGGATACTGTCGGAAATGGATCAGGATCTTGAAGCGGAAATGTATGAACTGATTATCGACTTTTTAAAAGAAAACGGATACGAACATTATGAAATTTCAAATTTTTCAAAAAAAGGTTCAGCAGGAAAACATAATTTGAAATATTGGAAAAATAAACAGTTTATCGGTGTCGGAATGAGTGCTGCAAGTTATTATAAAGGAAAAAGATACAGTAATGTCAGAAATTTCCGTAAATATTACAAATATATTGATGAAAAGAAACTTCCCGTAAATGAAGAAAGCATTGAAACCGTAGATGAAACTGAATACAGAAAATTGGGCAATATGCTCGGATTACGCCTTGTAACAGAAGGTATAGAATACTTTCATGATGAAAAAGTGGAACGTCTTTTAAATAGAGGATTGCTTGAAAAATTTGATGAAAATAAAAGATTACGACTTACAAAAACGGGAATTTTACTTGCTAATGATGTGTTTATGGAATTTATATAGAAAACTATTATTTATTAATTAAAGGAGAAAAAATGAAACTGAATAAGGAAAAAATACATCAGAATTATGAGAAAATAAAAAAAAACATACAAAAATATTCTCCTTATCCTGAAAAAGTAAAAATATTATTTGTAAGTAAATATTTCAATATTGAAGAGCAGGAAAAAATAATAGATATGGGATATTCCTATTTCGGAGAAAATAGAGCTCAGGCTTATAGAGATAAGCTGAAAATATTTTCCGGAGAGAAATATAAGGAAATAAAATGGGATTTCATAGGAAGGTTGCAAAAAAATAAAATAAAGTATATAATAAACAGTGTAAATTTAATACATTCAATAGACTCTTTCAATCTTTTGAAGGAAATTAATGAAAAAGCTGTTCAGAATAAACGAACCGTAAACGGTCTGATTCAAATTAATATTTCAAAAGAAGAGTCAAAAACGGGAATTTATGTGGAAGATTTTAAAAAGGAATATGAAAAATATTTTTCTATGGATAATGTTAAAATAAAGGGGTTTATGACGATGGCTCCATTGGAAGCCGGAACTCATAAAATAAATACATATTTTTCAAATATGTTGAAATTAAAAGAGGAATACGAAAAAAAATACGACTATTTAAATGAACTTTCTATGGGAATGTCCGGCGACTATATTGAAGCTCTCGAAAACGGAGCTACTATAATCAGAATAGGAAGTAGATTATTTGAATAAACAGGAGGTTGCTAATTTGAAGCTTGGAAAAAAATTTTTGGAATTTTTCGGAGATGTAGATGAAGATGAAATTGTAGAAGAAGAGGAAAGAGAAGTCGCTGTTAAGCCTAAAACTCAAGTAAAAACCCACAGTTATGCTGAACCGGAGCATGTTGAAGAAAAGGAAAAAAAGGTTATGAGTATATTCGGTGGAGGAAAGAAGGAGGAAAGCGGAAAAATGAAAGTGAGTTATGTTTCAATAATAAGACCGAAAACATTTGAGGATTCGAGGTTAATAGCTGATTCAATCAAAGAAAAGAAAGTTGTTACATTCAGTCTGGAATTTCTGGAGTTTGAAGTAGGGCAGAGGGTTATAGATTTTGTAAGCGGAGCAGCCTACGCAATGGATGCCCATTTATCCAAAGTTACGGATAAGGTTCTTACGTCCATTCCTAACGGTGTAGGGTATGAAGATATAGACACTTCACTGGAAGAGGAAAGAAACAGAAATGGAAATTTATTGTAGTTTTCCTAAATTTTATAAGTTTTTTTGGAAAAAATAATTTCGCCTTTTTTTGTAAAAAAGGTTAAATCGAAAAACTGTTTTCACGCTTTTTTTGTAAAAAAAGCTTAGCAATATATCCGAACTTTTTTGTAAAAAAGTTCAATTAAAAAACCATTCAACTCAAATTTTACTGTGTAAAAATTGCAGGGAGTGAGCGTCGTAAAAACATCTTTTTTGTTTTTACAGCGAACGGGCATTTTTGAGCTTTAGTAAAATTTGAATGTTGAAAGGAACTAAAATATAATGGAAACGGTTTTAAATGAAAATATAGTCAGAGTTATATTGTAATAGAAATACATTCTTAAATTATAAGTAAAAACACGATATTTAAATTATTTTAACGAAAAAAACACGGGAATGAATGTAAAGAAAAATTACCGTCTGAGTGAAGCGAGTTTGTAATTTTTTTAGTAAATAGAGTGTTTTTGAGTGTGAATTAATTTGTATTGACAGATTTTTGTCGGAAGTTGTCTCACAAATCAAAAATTATTCTCTAACTGTAAGTATTATATATTTTTAAAAATTAAAAGATACTATTTTTGCTGATTTTATAAGAATAGAAAAATATATAAAATTTATAACTGGGTGTATTTTTCTACCTTATGAGACAGCTCTGAATCATACATAACAATGAATTTTCATAATTATAAATGCTGAAATAAAAAAGGAGCATATGCTCCTCTAAATTTCGGCATTTTCTATTTTATCTATTTCCTTTATTTCGGAATTTACATTTGACAAATTCAGATACAGTATCGAACCTATTAATATTCCGGCAGATATAAACTGTATTGGTGATAGAAATCTTTTTAATACGATTGCTTCTACAATTACTGATGTAAGAGGGAATGCCAGTTCACAAACCGTAGAAACTGAAGCAGTGACGCTTTTCAGTCCGTTATAATAAATAAGTATGGCGGAAAGTCCGAATACTGCTATAAATAGGGAAAGCATCATTAAAGAAGGATTTCCTGTAAATGTTGTCAGACTTTTTTCAGTATTTCCCGAAAAGAGTACAAAAAACATAGTTATAACTGCAGTAAAGAAAAATCTGAAAAATGTACTTGTCAGAAACGAAAACTTATTTACGATTTTTTTCCCGAAAACAGTGGAACTTCCGAAGGAAAATGCGGCAAGCAGAGAATACATTGCAGCCAAAATATTATTTTTCGGAAGAAGTGCAGGACTTTTAAATTCAAAAGTCAGAAAATATACTGAAATCAATGAAATTAATGCAATTATGTAAAATCTCCTTGAAGGTCTTTCCTTTAATATGAGAAAAGCAAGAAGGACGGCAAAAACAGGCTGGGTTTTCTGAATGAGTATGACAATGCTGAATTTACTGAACTCACTTAACTGGAGAGCTTTTACAATGGAAAGTGTTCCGATACTTCCTCCGAATAATGCAATGAGAGAAAAAAATATAAAATCATTTTTAGTAAATTTTTTTAACATTTTATACTGTTTTGTAAAAAATATTGATAAAATGAACGTAGGTATCGCATGGGCAATAAATACGATAAAATTGACATCATAAAAATGAAATTTTGAAAAATAGGAAGGAGTCAGTAGAACTCCGTCAATTCCCCACATAATTGCAGCAATAATAATTAAAAATCCTCCTAAAATAAAACTGTTTTTTTTCATATTTATCCTTTCCTGTCAATTCAAAGTATAATACAATATCGACTAAATTTTTTATGTATGATATAATAAAAATACAAAGTATTATAACATAAAATAAAAGATTTTAAAAATAATGAGAGGAATGGAATGAGTATATTTTTTACAGTGTTGATACTGGGAGCAATTATATTTTTACATGAATTGGGACATTTTATGACGGCAAAATATTATAAAATGCCTGTTTTGGAATTTGCCGTAGGAATGGGACCGAGACTTTTTTCAAAAAAAATCAAAGAAACGGTTTATTCTATAAGAATGCTGCCTTTAGGAGGCTTTGTCAATATAGGCGGAATGCAGCCTGAAGAAAATAAAGAAAAAAAAGTTGAAAACGGGTTTTACACAAAGTCTCCGTTTAGCAGATTTATCGTTCTGATAGCAGGAATAGTAATGAACTTTGTTTCTGCCGTAATAGGAATATTTATACTGTTTTCAATTACGGGAACAGTTCCTCCGAAATTTGTTGAACCGGTAATAGGCACTGTCAATCAGGAGGCTGTTGCCAAATCGGTATTTAAAACAGGCGACAGAATTACGGAAATTAACGGAGAAAAAATAAACAACTGGAAGGACATAGCTCTTCAAATAGGAAAAATAAATCAGAAGGGATATAACGGAGAGGACATAGATGTAAAATTAGTCAGAAATAATGAGGAAATCAGTGAAAAAGTAAAGCTGACTTATTATGAAAAGGAAAAAGTGAATTTATTGGGTATACAGGCAGCGAAAACTCATGTTTCGATTTTCAAGAAAATTCGTGCCTCTTTTTCTGCATTCGGAGATTATTTTATATTGATGATAAACGGTTTGAAAATGCTTCTTACAGGAAAAGTTTCAATGCAGGAAGTGACAGGTCCGGTAGGATTGCCCAAATTTGTAGGGGAAGCATATAAAGCAGGCGGAGGCATCGGGCTTATGAATATATTTATTCTGCTTTCAATTAATATAGGTCTGATGAACCTACTTCCTATACCTGCCCTTGACGGAGGAAGAATTATGTTCGTAATTCCTGAATTTTTCGGAATAAAAATAAATAAAAAAATGGAAGAAAGAATACACGCCGTAGGAATGCTTCTTTTATTCGGATTGATGATATTTATGATTTTTAATGATGTGTTTAAGTATTTTAACTGATATATTCTTAACGCTGCAAAATTTGAATGTTAAGGGGGAACTAAAATATAGAAGAAATGCTTTTGAGTGAAGGTATAGTTTGTAGTTATGATAAAAAAAATAAAATTAGAGTAAGAAATAATTTAAGTTGGAAGTTTTTTTAATGCAGCCTTTTTTACAAAAAAGGCTGCATTAAATGGATATCAAGAGTGTGAGGGCAGCAATTAGCCCTCACGAAAAGAAATATTACATTTTTTTAAATTTCAAATATTCATTTTCCGATTTTAATATTAATGTATTATTATCAGGTATTTCAATTTTTTCGGATTTTTCCAAAATACCGAGATATTTAATTTCTAAATTCATCATTTCCTGCGGACCTCCCATTTTTGTAGAGCCTATTACTCCAAAAGAAACTGTATTACCTTTTATCGTATATGATGAAAAATATCTGTTCACAGCTGAAATACCGTTTATTCCCTTATCTGTAAAATTAAGAGTAATAGAAGGTTTTTCCAATCCTGTATTCGGAATATTTATTTTTTTCCCTGATATTTCCGTCAATTCCCATGATGTATTCAGAAGTACAGCTGTAAAATTCTGTTCTTTTCCTTCGCCGTTCTTTGAAGTATCTGATGAAGTGACGGCACAGCTCAATAAGAAAAACATAGAAATTAAACTTAAAAAAAATTTTGTTTTCATATTAAATTTCCTTTCACTAATTTATTTTACTCTTTCAAATGTTAAAGTACCCCTTCCTGATTTTAAAGTCAGAATGTTACCGTTAAGTTCCGCTGATGAAACTTTTTCCAGAATATTCAGGTATTCCCCTTCTATTTCCGAAGCTTCATCAGAAAAGGAGCTTCCTATAAGATTTATGGAAATATTGTTTCCGTTCAGACGGTAATTCCCGAAATAGCCGTTTTCCCCTGCAACGCCGTTTATGCCTCCATTAGAAGAAAGATAAAGGGTAATAATTGTTTTTCCGTTTTCAGTTTCCTCATGAGAAAGATTTTTTTCTCCTAAATCGGTCAATCTCCAGAGGCTGTTACTTATATCCTTTTTTTTCAGAGTTGATACGGCTTTGGATTTTTTGACTAAAGAAGAACTTTGAGTTTCTGTTTTTACAGGAACTTTATTTTCATTCATATTTTCAGTGTTTTCAGATTGTACAGTATTTACAGTTTTATCCGAGTTTCGCGAAGTTTCGTTATCGGCGAATAAATGTACGGAAACTGTAAAAATCAATGCAGAGATAAAAAGTTTGCCTAGTTTTATTTTCATAGTTTTTTCCTTTCAATATATTTTTAAATATAATATCATAAAAAATTTTGAAAAATCTTTATTTAGGAAAAATTGATACGGATTTAGAACAGAAATATTCAGAATTGTCAAAAAAAATTAAAAATTTTGTATTGTATTTTTGTTTCAAAGATAGATAGGTTTATATTTAAAGAATACTAAAAATAAAATTTTATAAAATTGTGAAAGAAATATTTTTAAAAAAGTTGTTGACAAAATAAAAAAAAAATAATATTATAAAAATGACCGGCGAGTCATTTTTTGAAAAGGAGAGAAATCTGTAATGGGAAAAAAGGAAAATAAAAAGCAGATGATAGTAAATAAATCATTGGAATTATTCTGTGAAAACGGATATTTTCAGATAAAAGTGGATGAAATTACAAAGGCTCTGGGAATATCCAAAGGGAATTTTTACACTTATTTTGAAACGAAAGAAGAAGTTTTATATGAAATTCTCGGAATACTGAAAGAAGAAAAAATTAAAGCAATGAATGAAACAGATATAACAAAAGAACCTAAAGAAATTTTAAGAGATTTTATAAATAAAAGAAGTGAAATATTTTTTAAATATATGAAAAAAATAAACTTACAAAATATAGACAATTTTCTGAAAGATAGAAAAGTCGTAGAATATATGGAGGAAATGTACGATATATCAACGGATTTTCTTCGGAAAAATGTCGTGGAAAAAAGCTGTAATACTGAAAATAAGAATTATAACGACAGTTTTGTAACGGAATTCATACTTTTATCAATAGAAGGATTTTTTTTGGATGAAAGTTTAAACGAAAATATAGACTTAAAAAAAAGATATAATATGACAAGAGAAGAAAAAATAGAGCAGATAGTTGAATTCATATATAATGCTTTAAAATAGTTCAGGAGGAAATTAATGAAAAGAAAAGCCTTGAAAACCGTAATTTTAACAATATTATTTTCAATACCTGTATTCGGGCAGAGAATAACTGTTCAGGAAGCTGCAGAAATGGCTGTGAAAAATAATAAAAATATAAAAATAGGCATGCTCGAAGTGGAAAAAAGTAAAATTGACGTAAATAAAGCATGGAAAAATGCCTATTTTAAAATAAGTTATAATGCGACGGCAAACAGGTACTTTAAAGAAATAAAATCTCCCTTTTCAGGAAACTATGATCAGTCATACGGGCATAATGTGACTTTGACTCAGCCCATTTACACAGGAGGTGCAATAAAATCAGGTATAGAAATAGGAAAAAATTATCTGTCGCTAATGGAGCTTTCTCTGGATAAAATCAGGAAAGATACTATACTTAACACTATTCAGGCGTATATAGACGTGTATGAAGCGGAAAATACACTGGAAGTATTGAAAAAGTCCGAAGAAGCGTTAAATAGAAATTATGAGGAACAGAAAGAGAAATATAAACTGAGACTTGTTACAAAACCTGAATTTATAGAAGCCGAAAGAAGTCTGAAAGCAATAGAAGCCGATATAATACAACAGACAGCCAATATAGAAATAGCAAAGGAAGCATTGGGAAATATAATAGGAATAAAGGACAGCGGAAATATAGAAATTGTAACTTTTGCCGTTGACGGGAAATTCAGTAAGGTTGTCAATCTGAAAAACGATCTTGAAAAACTTACAGCAAGAAATACTGAATATCAGATGGCACTCAGACAGAAAGAAATAAGCAGACGTAACATAGAACTGGAAAAATCTGATTTGAAACCTAAAGTTACGGGAATAGTAACATACGGGACTTCAAATCAGACAAAAATTTCCGAAACTGTAAAAACAAAAAATTACAACGGAACAGTAGGAGTAAATTTTTCATGGCAGCTGTTCGACTGGGGAGAAAATAGGCTTGATGTGGAAAAAGCTAAGAAAAATCATAAAATAAAAGAGATTGAAGCTGAAAAAGTGCTGGATGAACTGAAAGTAGGAATGAAAAAAGTATATTATCAATTACAGTCTCTTGAAAAAAGTCTGGAAGCCAAAAAGGCGGCTTTGGAAAAATCGGAGGAAGTTTATGAGCTTGAGAGGGAAAGGTATTCCTACAGACTGATAACAATGAGAGATTTACTCGGAGCAGAAGCAAATTTGAGACAGAGCAGGACTGATTATATAAGTTCAAAATTAAGATATTATTATTTAGTTTCAAAGTACGGGTCATTTTTAGACTGATATTCAAAATATATGATTGAAAACATATAAAATCGGAGGAAAAAATATGAAAGCTGTGAAAGCATTATATACAGAATATATGAAAAAAATACATATACTAAGTCTGCTGCTTATACTTATAACGGCAGTTTCCTGCGGGAAAAAAAAGGAACAGGAAATTGAAGAAGTGCTGCGTCCTGTAAAAGTACAGGTTCTCAGTCAAAGCGATATGTCGCTGGGATACAGTGCAGGGGCTGAAATAAAAGGGAAAGAGGAGATTCCTTATGTTGCAGTTGTAAGCGGTGAACTGACAGTATTAAACGGAAAAAACGGAGATAGGGTAAATGCCGGACAGGTAATACTCGGGATAGACAATCAAGCGGCAAGATCAAATGTACAGTCTGCTGCGGCAAGCTACAATGCAGCACGGATCCAATATGAAAAGTACAGTCAACTGTATCAGAAAAGGCTGATTACCGAAACCGAATATTTGAATGCCAAGACGAATTATCAGTCTGCAGGTGCAAATCTTGCATTGGCAAATGACAATAACAGCAAGTCGGTAATAAAAGCAGATGTAAACGGCGTAATATCGGGTCTCGACCTTGAAAGACATCAGCAGATAAATGCAGGTCAGTTTCTGTTTAAAATTGTAAATGAATCTGAAATGGAAATAAAAGTGGGAGTTTCTCCGAATGCAGTAAGTAAAATAAAAATAGGAACAGATGCAAAAATAAAAATAGACGAACTGGATAGGGAAGTTTCCGGAAAAGTATACGAAATATCGGGAGCTGCAGATGTGAAAACAAGACAGTTTACAGTAAAAATACGTATACCCAATCCTGACAGAGAAATAAAAAGCGGTATGTACGGTACTGCAAATATAAATACAGGAGTTGAAAAAGGAATTATAATACCTAAGGAATCCATTGTTGTAAGGGGAGTGGAGCAGATAGTATACATTGTTCAGGACGGTGCTGCAAAAGCGATTCCGATAAAAATATTGAATCAGAATGAAAAATTTGCCGCCGTTGAAGGTGAAGGATTAACAGTAGGGATGGAAATTGTAACTGACGGGCAGAATGTAGTTCAGAACGGAGAAAAAGTAAAGAAAGTTAACTGAACATATCGGAAGCAGCAAAAGAGAGGAGAATAGAATGACAGTAGCAGAATTTGCAACAAAGAGAATAGTTGCTACTACGATGATAATTGTATTTATGATTTTTTCAGGATACAGTGCACTGAGAAATATGAAGCAGGAATTGTTACCGGACTTTAACTTTCCCTTTGTAGTAATCCAGACGAGATGGACAGGGGCAACTTCCGAAGATGTGGATACCCAGATAACGAAAAAAGTGGAGGAAGCTTCCCTTAATGTGGACGGAATTAAAAATATAACTACTTCTTCTGCATTCGGAACTTCTGTAGTAGTAGTACAATTTAATTTCGGAACGGATACCGATACGAAAAAAGTTCAAATACAGTCTGAAATAGATAAAATAAGAAATAATCTTCCAAATGATGCCGACAATCCTGTAATATCAGGAGCAGGAGATAAAGCAGGAATGAGTTCTTCAATGGCTTTGTTTATAGTACTGAAAGGAGCCGACGAAGCAGTCCTGACTTCATTCGTGGATGAAACAATGAAACCTGCATTGCAGAGAAATAAAGGGATAGGAGGGATTTCTGTATTCGGAGGAACTGAACGGGAGATAAAAGTCGAGCTTGATCCTTATAAATTAAAAGCCTTTAATTTTTCCCCGTCGGAAATTTATTCCAAAATAAAACAGGCAAATACCATAACTCCTGCGGGAATAATAACCGATGGAGGAAAAGAATTTATCCTGAGAGTATCGGGAGAAATAAAAACACTGGAACAGATTGAAAATATAATTTTGTCAAATGATAACGGACAGACTTTAAAATTAAGGGATATAGCCCGTGTAAGCTACGGTACAAAAGAAAAGGAAACTTACACAAGAGTGAACGGGAAAGATGCCGTAGGTGTAATAATTGAAAAGTCAAAAGACGGAAATATAGTGGAAATAGCAGATACTGCAAAAAAACAGTTGGAAGAAATGAAACCCTTATTTCCCAGAGGTGCGAGTTATGACCTTATAAAAGATTACAGTATAGATGTAAAAGACGCCATAAAAAATGTTACAAGTTCAGGTTTACAGGCACTGATTATTGCCGCAATAGTTCTTCTCGTGTTTTTGAAAGATATAAGGGCTTCGATATTTATATCATTGTCAATTCCGATATCGGCAATGTTTACATTTTTTTTGTTGAGTACACAGGGAGTTTCCCTGAATCTGGTCTCCTTAATGGGACTTGCTCTTGCAGTAGGATCACTTGTGGATAATTCAGTAGTTACTCTTGACAATATATTTGATCATATACAGGAATATAGGGAACCTCCTTTGATAGCTGCCGTAAGAGGAACAAATGAAGTAATAATGCCTATGATAGCTTCTACAATGACTTCGGTCTGTGTTTTCCTTCCCGTAATAATATTTGACGGATTTGTAAAGGAAGTATTTTCAGGAATAGCATTTTCCATAATATTTGCCTTAGGAGCTTCCATAATAGTAGCAATGCTGTTTATTCCTATGGTGTCAAGCAGATTTTTAAATCTGGAAAAAATACTTGCAAGTAAGGAAAAAGCAAAATATTTTAATTCTTTCAGAGAGAAATACGAAAAGATAATAGCCATTTCTCTGGAAAATAAATGGAAAGTTGTAATCGGTACGGTTGTACTGCTTATATTTACGATGACGGTAATTGCACCGAGAGTAAAGACATCTTTTTTTCCGACAATAGACAACAGTGAATACTCGGTGGTAGCTTCCCTTGCTACGGGGCTTGATTTGGAAAAATCCTATGAAATAACAAAAAAGATAGAAGAAACAGTTAAAAATGATGAAGTAACTGAAAGTTTCTATTCAATATCGAGAAAAGATGCTGCAATAGTGAACGTAAGGGTGAAAAAAGGTACATTTAAGGCTATGGACAGGATAAGAGAAAAACTCAGAGATATGCCTGACGTAAATCTGACTTTATCTTCTGAAGAAACTACCAGTGCCAATGCCAACAAGGATTATTCATTCCAGATAGAAGGAAATAATGCTGATGAACTGAACAGAATAGCAAACTTTATGATTAGAGAAATAAAAAAGGAAAGATGGATGAAAGATGTAAAATCCTCCACAGAAGGAGGAAATCCTCAGGCGAGACTGGAAGTGAACAGGGAAAAAGCCGAAAGTTACGGTATAAATGTTACTGATTTGACAACAATGCTGAATATGTCGGTATTGGGAATAGCTCCCATTGAAATTACAGAAGGAACTGAAAATCTTGATGTAACATTGCAGATTGAAGAAAAGTACAGAAACTCTCTTGAAAAAATTCTTGATTTGGAAGTTAAAGCCGAAGACGGCGTTTTTGTGAGGATAGGAGACATTGCAAAACTCATTCAGGTGGAAGGAGCTTCAGCAATAAGTAAATATAACGGAATAAAAATCGTAACAGTAGGATTGAATCTTGACAGTTCCAAAGGATTTAACGATGCAGCCAAATTTGTAAATGAGTCATTTAAAAAGTCCAATCCGGCTACAGGATACAAACTTGCTTCAGCAGGAAATGCCAAAAATCAGGAAGAAATGGGAGGGGAAATGGCAAATGCCCTCGGACTTTCAGTAGTACTTATATATATAGTTTTGGCGGTGCAGCTTGAATCTTTCATACTTCCGCTCCTTATAATGAGTTCATTACCTTTATCCGTAATAGGAGTAATAGTGGGAATGGTTGTAACCGGAGTACAGCTGAGTATGTTTGTCATGATAGGTATAATAATGCTTATGGGAATGGTTGTAAATAATGCTATAGTACTGCTTGACTTTGTTTCGGGCATGAGACAGAAAGGAATGACCGTAAAGGAAGCCCTTGTTAAAGCCGGAGGATCAAGACTGCGTCCGATACTTATGACGACGCTGACAACAGTACTCGGGTGGATACCGATGGCACTGGCAATAGGCGGAGGAAGTGCGGGTTATTATCAGGGAATGGCGGTAGCCGTAATGTTCGGATTGTCATTTTCTACTTTGCTGACGTTGATATTTATCCCTGTGCTGTATTTAATAGTTGAAGAAAAAAAAGAAAAAAGAATTGAAAAAAGAAAACTTAAAAAAGCATAATTTTTAAAAATGAGGTATAATATAGTAACAGTTATATTATAATTGAGAATTGAAGCATGCGTTTACACTTTTGCTTTTAAAACTATTAAAACAGGGAGTGATAAAAGTTATGAAAAGACTGGAAGTGTATTTTGATTCCTTTTTTCTTGAAAAAATAAAAGAAGAATTAACAGAATACGGATTGGAAAAATATATACTCATTCCTGAGGTTTTTAGTGACTGGGGAAAACATCTGAAACATTTTAACAGTCACCTATGGCCGGGAACTGACAGCATACTTATAGCTTATGTGGAAGACGAGCAGGGAGAGGAAATTATGGGAATTATAAAAAAAATGAAAATAGATGTAGGGCATATGATTTCCATGGGTGCTGTTCTTATTCCTATTAATGATATGGTGCTGTAAATTTTCCTGAATAGAAAAATATTATGTTTATATTTCTGACAGTTGTATTCTTTATATAAATATCAAAAAAATTTAAAAGTAAAACGGACTTTATATAGGAAATTTGAATATTGTCAATAAATAAAAAAATTTTGTCAAAGAAAATAAAAATAATCTTAAAAAATTACAAAGCAGCAGAAGTTGAAATAAAAAGGCTTCTGCCTTTTTATTTGAAAATACTTTATCAAAGCACAGACGGAAACAATTTTAAAATAAATTTTTTCTAATATTGAAGTGCTAAAATTTTATTACAATGAAAATAAAAAAAATTAGGAGGGCAATATATGAAAAAACTTGCAATTTTAATTTCAACAACAATTTCATTACAGGCTTTTACTGCAGATTATGAAACTGATAAGGAGAAAACTGTCAGATTATCAAAACAGGAAATCAGGAAAAATAATATTCAAATAGAAAATGAAATAAAAAAAAGAATAGAAGAAATAATTTATCCCGTTTCAAAATACGAACTTCAAAAAATCAACTACATATCAGATACTGAAGCTGAAGTTATAATCGGAAAGAAAGTTTCAGAAGAAAAAAATACAAACAAGGGTCTAATTTTAAAGTTCCTTAAAGAAAAAGGGAACTGGATTATAAGTGAACAGAAAAGTAAAAAAAAATATTTATAAAAAATTTCAGTAAAATTATAAAAAAACACTTGCTTTATTTTGAAAATAAATGTATAA
>JAUNKI010000223.1 GCA_030532815.1 Leptotrichiaceae bacterium | reverse complement strand
AAAATAATTTTCGGAAAAAAAACGTGTTCTATGTTACAGTTACTGTAAAAAATTTTTATTTTATTATTTTCATAAAAATATTAAATCAGATCGGCTCATCAAGTAAAAAAACATATCAAATCATACATTTTGTATATTTTTCTATTTTTGTAAAACTGATTTAAAAACAGTATATCTGATTTTTTTAACACGTAATATTTACAGTTGAGAAATTATCTTTAACTTATAATACATATCTATTTATTCAATTGCAGCTATCACCAAATATAAGTTAGACTATTTTTAACCCCATTATAAAATATCCCATATTTGCATATTTATACTCTTATTTGAAAATCATTTATATTTTTCTTTACTTTTTTCAATTCCACTATTTTTTATGAATGCTATTTTAAAGTATGTCTAAAAACTATCAAAATGACGGATTTTTAACGGAAATTTTAAAAATTACAAATAACGGAATGTAAGTTTTATTACGATTACGCTAATTTAAAAATTAAAAAAGAGATTGAAAATATTGTAGATTTTGAGTTTTAAAGCACACTCCAATAAAAAAATTTCCTTAAATAAACATATAATCTTTAATAATACTTTTTATGTTTATAAGGAAATTTTTCTGCTTACCATTTCTGACGTTTTCTTTAATTTTTCCGAATTTTATTTATATCGGAATTTGTTTTTATATTTCAACGTTTTCATATCTGAAATATAAACCTGCTGTATTTTTTATTTGAAAGAATCAAATATATTGGTATCTCTACTGTGAAGTATCTTTACTTCATAAGGTTTCACAATCACGCTTATTTTTTTATCGGCAATTGAATACTTTTCCTTTTTGGCAAGCTGATTTGTATAAAATCCGAACAGTTTCGGAACCTGCAGGCTCAAAGGATAAGAGTCTCCACTGTTATTCATTATTACTATTATTGAATCTTTTTTATTGGAAATTTCATAAGTTACAAAGTCAATATCAGGTACTTTAGGAGTAATATCCTTCCCCTGATAAATTTTCGCCTTTCTTTTTTCTTCATTGAGATATTGGCTCATTTCGGTATCTATACGTATTTTCGTCTTGGGATCGTTATAAACTTCGAGAACTCTGAATTTTCCGTCTTTGAAAAGTTCCCTGTAATCTTTCCTGATTTTCAGCAGATTTTTATAATATGCTTCAATATCATGATTTATAACTACCGGATATGAAACCGTCTTTTCCACTTCATTTATCTGTACACTTTCAGGAAGGCTTCTCAATCTATTTGTATATTTACTTATATCATCGGTTTCATTTTCATAGGGCATATAGTCTTCCCACAGCATAGGTTTTCTGTTTCTCGGAGAATCGGCTCCCCACATACCTTTTTCATCACCGTAATATATAACGGGGGTAGCAGGCAGCATCATCTGAACAGCTACTATTTTCTTAAATTTGTTTATTGCATTGGCATCATACAGATCCGGTCTTATATTCATGTATCCCTGATTTGACTGGTTATTTCTATCAAATACTCTGTCAGGATTAATTACTCCGCTGTATATTCTGTCAGTATCAACCGAATCCACAAAAATCTGTGCAGCATTGAACCTTTCGCTTGAATATTTATTATATACTTCATTTAATTTAGTGGCAAATTCCACACTTTCTATTTTA
>JAUNKI010000222.1 GCA_030532815.1 Leptotrichiaceae bacterium | reverse complement strand
ACAATAACTCTGTAGGGCAATTCCAGTTTCTGTAAAATCCTTTCAGCATTGGCAACCATTTTTTCCAGCTCATCATAAGAATTGTCAGGATGTACAAGCTTTACCATTTCCACTTTATTGAACTGATGCTGTCTTATAAGACCTTTCAGATCTTTTCCTCCTGAACCTGCTTCTTTCCTGAAACATGCGGTAAATCCGCAATAATATTTAGGTAATTCCTCTTCATCAAGAATTTCTCCGCTATGAAGATTTGTCAATGTAACTTCCGCAGTAGGAATAAGAAACAGCTCCTCTCCTGCTACTTTATACATATCATCTTCAAACTTAGGCAGCTGTCCTGTTCCTGTCATTATTTCACGTTTTGCCAACTGAGGAGTCAATATTTCGTCATAGCCGTGTTCGGATGTATGAGTATCCAGCATAAAGTTAATTAATGCCCTCTCAAGTCTTGCAGCCTGTTTTTTATAAACTGTAAATCTTGAACCGCCTAATTTTGAACCTCTTTCAAAATCGAGAATTTCCAGCTCTGTACCCAGTTCATCATGGGATTTGGGAGTAAAACTGAATTTTTTCGGTTCTCCCCATTTTCTGATTTCCACATTGTCGTCTTCATCTTTTCCTACAGGTATTGTTTCATGAAGTTTATTAGGTATTGTAAAAGTCAGTTTCATCTGTTTTTCATCTATTTCTGCAAGTGTCTGATCAAGTTTCTTTATTTCACTGCTTACTGTCTGCATTCTTTCCAGAAGTTCCGTCGCATCTTTTCCTTCTTTTTTGTACTTTCCTATTAATGTACTTGATTCATTTCTTTCTTTTTTAAGCATTTCCACTTTCTGTAAAATATTTCTACGCTCTTCGTCAAGTTTGAGAAGCTCGTCCAAATCGAAATCACTGTTTCTGTTTTTCAGATATTCTCTTACTTTTTCCGTATTTTCCCTTATATATCTCATTTCCAACATACTTTCTTCCTACCTTTCCTAAATTTCTTTTTTTAAATAATTATATAAATGCTGTTTACTTTGGGACATTTCCCTATATTTTTTCCCGTCAGTTTCAAACTTTATTTCAGGTATATTGCCGATATTGTATTTTTTCACGATTTCATTGTATTTTTCAGTATATATTACCTCATAAAGTAAATCTGTCTTGTTACGGATAAAATACTGCACATTTCTCTCATCAGAGTAATTTATAAATTCACTTTCGGATTTTACAAAATAATTAACAGTATTTCTTATAATTTCGTCAGTCCGTACTCTATTTTCAGAGGATTTTTCCATATTCTCCAAAAGAAGTTCCATAAAAAATGTTTTTATAAGTTTGTTACTGTCAGCAGATATTAAAGAAAACTTATACATTATTTCAAAAAATTCTTTTTTATTTCTATGAAATATTTCATTTCCCAATTTAACCGAATGTATAATATCTTTATTTATCAGGGAACGTCTGAAACTTTCTTTCAGTTTTTCCTTTTCCACCTTTGACATTCTGTCTATTCTTTTATCCTTTTCCTTATATGTATTTAAAAATTCTTCCTTTATAGTATTTTCCAACGCTCTGTCTTTTGTTTTATAATAGATATATGCCAGTTCCAAAATAAAGGACGGCTCTTTTTTCATAAGTTCAAATTTTTTATTTATTGTAAAATATTTTCTTTTTTCAAAATTGTTTTTATGT
>JAUNKI010000022.1:4179-18178 GCA_030532815.1 Leptotrichiaceae bacterium | reverse complement strand
TTTTTTCAACATCTCCTGCTAAATGCCATTTTTACTGTGCTTACTCTTAGAAAAAAATTATATAAGTCAGTGTCTTTTTTTAAATTTTTTATAATCCCTATCCCTCTCTTTCCTCAAAATATACAATATCTTTTCTTTATAGTAATTATATATTATCTGTTTTATTTCGCTTTCTGTATATTCGCTAAATAATTATTCTTCTCCGAAGTTGGGCAGAATATTTTCCGGATTTTAACATTTACATCTTTACTGAATTTTAACTTTACTTTATTCAAATACAAAGATATTCAGTAAAAATTCTGAAACAATATTTTTTATGACTTTTATTATTACCTAATTATGTATACTGTTTTTCCGTCAAGCTTTTCTGCTGACAAAATATTATAAATATTCCGTTTCATAAAGTTTATTTTTATATTTACGGACTTTATTTAGGGTTACTTTCTGTTAATCCAGATCTTCTCCGTTGCTTGCGATTACTTTTTTATACCAGTCAAAACTTTTCTTTTTACTTCTTTTCAGCGTTCCGTTTCCGTTATTATCCTTGTCCACATATACAAATCCGTATCTTTTTTTCATTTCTCCTGTTCCTGCACTTACAAGATCTATACAACCCCACGTTGTATATCCGAGCAGTTCCACCCCGTCAAAGACAACTGCATCCTTCATTGCTTTTATATGGTCTCTTAAATAATCTATTCTGTAATCATCTTCCACATGACCATTTTCATCAGGCACATCTACTGCTCCCAGACCATTTTCTACAACAAACAGAGGCTTCTGATACCTGTCATATAAATTGTTCATTGTTATTCTGAAACCTAAAGAATCTATCTGCCAACCCCATTCAGATGCTTTCAGATAAGGATTTTTGACAGTAGCGAATATATTTCCTTCAGTTTTTTCCTTAGGATCTGCTGAGGAACATCTTGAAGAATAATAAGAAAAACTTATGAAATCAACGGTGTTTTCCCTTAATATTTTTTTATCTTCTTCCGTTATACCGATTTCTATCCCTTTCTGTTCAAATTCTTTAAGTAAGTAGGCAGGATAGTATCCCCTTGCCTGCACATCTATAAAACAGTAGTTCTCTCTGTTCTGCTTCAAAGATTTGAATACATCTTCAGGTTTTGCAGTAAGAGGATAGTATTCTCCGGCAGCAAGCATACAGCCCACTTTATTTTCAGGATCAATTTCATGGGCAATTTTTGTAGCCCATGCACTTGCCACTAGTTCATTATGTGCCGCCTCATATTTTACCTGTTCTTCATTTTCTCCTTTTTTAAATACTATACCGGCTCCCATAAAAGGTGCGTGCAGTATCATATTTATCTCATTAAATGTGAGCCAGTACTTTACAAGACCTTTGTATCTGTTAAATATTGTTTCACACAGCCTTTTATAAAATTTTATTAATTTTCTGTTTCTCCATCCTCCGTATTCTTTTATTAAATGAAGCGGACAATCAAAATGAGTAATCGTAACTAAAGGTTCGATGCCGTATTTTCTATATTCTCTGAATACATTTTCATAAAACTCAAGTCCTTCTTCATTTGGAGTTTCTTCATCTCCTTTAGGAAATATTCTGCTCCATCCTATGGACAGCCTGAAAGTCTTAAATCCCATTTCACCTAATAATGCTATATCTTCCTTATATCTATGATAAAAATCTACCGCCTCTTTTGCAGGATAATAGTAACCTTCCTCAAAATCAAGCATTTCCCTTTTTCCTCTTATTATATCGGCTCTGTCTTTTCCTAAAGGTGCCAGATCAACATTGGCGATTCCTCTTCCGCCTTCATTGTAACCTCCTTCATACTGGTTTGCTGCCGTTGCTCCTCCCCATAAAAATCCTTTTCTAAATCCTTTTTCAGCCATTTCAATACCTCCGTTTTTATTATTTTCAGTTCAGCACATTTATTATCTCATCTCCAAAATCCGAATATTCTTTATCTGTTTCAATTATATCCAGATAATCATCGGTATTTGTTACTATTATAGGAGTAGTTACAATATATCCTTCTTTTTTTATATTTTCCATATCAAATTCAAGTAACAGATCTCCTCTTTTTACTTTTCCTCCCTGTTTTACCTTAGGATAAAAATATTTTCCTTCCAGTTTTACTGTATCCAGACCTACATGAATTAATATTTCCGTCCCTTTATCGGTTATCATTGCTATGGCATGATGTGTAGGAAAAAATGTTACTATCTGACCGTCTGCAGGAGAAAACACTTTCCCTTTACCAGGAATTATCGCTATACCTTTTCCCATAGCTTCAGAGGCAAATGCGGCATCTTCAATATTTTTCAGCTTTTCTGTTTTTCCGCTTAAAGGACTGTATAAAGTTTCCTTTTCCACTAATTTATTTCCCGAAACTATATTTTTTTCCTTATTTGTTAAAACATCCTCACTTTCAGTATCATCCTTATATATAAAAAACGTCATTATAAAACCTAAAACAAAGGCTAAAGTTATTGATATGAGTATTCCGTAAAATCCCGTATCGATTCTTGTTTTCGGATTTATAAATGTAGGTATTCCGAAAACTCCAAGTCCTCCCATTGAATATTTCAGTGTTCCGAACATTCCCGCAACTACGGCTCCTATTCCTGAAGCAATACAGCTTATTATAAAAGGCTTTTTCTTAGGTAATGTTATTCCGTAAATTGCCGGTTCGGTTACTCCGAATACCCCTGATATAAATGCCGGTACTGTTAAACTTTTCAGTTTCTGATCCTTTGTCTTTATCATTATTGCCAACACGGCACCAATCTGAGCAAATGAAGGAGGAAAAGCAAACATCAGTATAGTATCCGTTCCCATGACAGCAATGTTATTTATGGCAATAGGTATTAGTCCCCAATGTAGTCCGAACATTACAAAAACCTGCCAGAACGTACCTATTAATGCTCCCGCTAAAATCGGACTTATTTTCGACAGCAGCATTGTAAAGGCACCTACTCCACGGGCAGCCCATGTAGTTACCGGACCTATCGACAGGAATGTCAGAGGAACAATTACGAGCAATGTACAGAAAGGCACTAAAAATGTCTTGACTACATCAGGTATTACCCTCATAAAAAATTTCTCTATTTTAGAAGCAAAGAAAACGGCTACAATTACAGGGACCACACTTGAAGTATAGTTCATAAGAAGTATCGGAATTCCCGCAAAGGTTGCCAGTACATCTGTTTCAATAATAGGTATTCCTTTAAATGCCGTAAAAAGTACTTCATTTTTCAGCATTCCCGTAACTAACGGATGAACAAGGGAAGCTCCGATTGCCATTCCCGTAAATTGATTTAATTTGAATTTCTTTGCTGCAGTAAAGCCTAAAAATATAGGAAAGAAATAAAACAGACTATCTCCTGTTGCCTGTAAAATATTATAAGTACCTGAGGCTTTAGTTATAATGCCGAAAGTTGCAAGCAGTGAAACTGTACCTTTTATCATACCCGTTGCAGACAGTATACCCAAAGTAGGAGCAAACACTCCTGACAAAAGATCTATAATTTTATTAAATATATTTGCATTTTCAGTATCTCTGCTGTCAGCTACATCGGAATTTGATATTCCTGCAATTTCAACAACTTCTTTATATACATCAGGTACGTGATTTCCTATTACTACCTGATACTGTCCTCCACTTTTTACTACCGTCACTATTCCGTCCGTTTTTTTCAGTTTTTCAGTCTGGGCAGCCTCTTCGTTTTTTAAGTTAAAACGAAGTCTTGTAACACAATGGGTAAGACCGTTTATATTTTCCTTCCCTCCTATTCCTGAAATAATTTCTTCGGCTAATTTTCGATATTTCATATTTCCTCCTTAAATATAATATATATTTTTTTATTTAACTGTCTATTTTCTGATTTATACAGAATAATTTCAATCAGGCATTCCTTTATTAATTAAATAAAAAAGGCAAAATCCAGACATGAAAATTTTATCGGATTACCGTATAGTATCCTTATTTTCAGTCGGTTTTGCCTAATTTAATAGTAACAATCTTCTTTCAAATGTATTAAATTTATTTTTTCCGTTGTTCCTCAGTTATTCTCCTAATATGTATTGCCAGATAAGCTTTTTCTTCTTTTGTCAGTTCCCTTTCATATATTCCCGTCAGATAACTTTCAATTTTCAAGGCACATTCATAGGACTTTCTGTATTTTTTCCTTACTTCATCGTAAATAAAATCATCTTCCGTATTTACTTGATTATTTTTCATAATTCTCTGAAAAAAGAATTTCAAATGAGTTATAAATCTTTCGTAACTGAGAGTAGTTTCATCCAGCTCAATGTTAAAAGTATATTTTATAATGTTAAGAATATCCTGTGTCATCTTTGTTATCTGTACAGTTTCTCCGATTTCGCTTTTACTGTTTATTTTTGCATTTACGAGATGCAATGCTATATTTGCCGCCTCATCTTCGGGAAAACTTACTCCCAGCTCTTCTTTTATAAGTTCTATCGCCTTTAATCCCACTTCATATTCTTTAGAATAGAATTTTTTTATTTCCCAAAGCAAAGCATTTACATAACTTATATTTTCTTTATTTCTTTGGATAGCAAAGTTAAGATGGTCAGTCAATGTCACATATATAAAATCATTAAACCGAGTATTCAGCATATTTTCTGCATATTCAATAATATCATAAGACACCGAAATATATTTCATCGGAATATGCTCAAGCAGAGATTTGAACTTTTCCGATGCTTCATTATATTCGAGTATAAATGTTTTTTCTATTTTATTTTTATCTACGGTATCACTTGTTTTCTTCCCGAAAGCTATGCCTTTTCCTGTTATAATAATTTCTTTCCTGTTTTTCTCCGACAGTACGACATTATTATTTAAAATCTTTTTTATAATCATTTTTATCTGCTCCTACTGCATATAATAGAAAAACCCTGACTACTAAACACAACAAAAAACAGCTTTAAAAACTATCAAATCGTATTCACTAATCAAGGTTTTGCCTGCTTAACAGTCACAATCCATATTTATATATTCAGTATATTATTTTATTTACAATTTGTCAATAGGGAATTTTTAAATTTACAAGATAAAACGCCTACTGCTTAATAAAATTTTATCCTAAAACAAGTTTTTATCAGGTTTTCCCACAGGAGTGAAAATGGAAAAAGTTCGCCAATCTTAAGAATTTCTAGGTATTATCAGCTCTTTTTAGTTATTTAATTTTTTTGGAGCTGTTTCAAAAGGTATAAAATGAGTAAAAACAATATCTTTTAATTTTTAAAAATATATAATAATTATGGTTAGAGAATTATTTTTGACTTATGAGACAGCTCCGCTCCTTTTATAACTTTTATTCTGTTATTTTTTCTCCGACATTTCCGTTAACGGTATACCGAAAAAATCAGATGTTTTTTCATCGGATTATTATTCACGGAAAATATGAAAGTCATCAGCAAAAATTGAAAAGGAAATTAATAATGACAGAATAATAAAGAAAATTCATATATAATCAAAGGAAGTATATAAAGTACCGAAAATAACGAAAAATTTGGAAAAACGGGTTATATAGTATCCTCAAACAGCAAGAAAATATTATTGAATATAGAATTTAAAAAAATGACAGAATCTAAATTATTTAACATGTTCTGTTTAATTAATTTAGAGACTGTCATTAATATTTAAATATTTATTTTTTCTGTTGGAACAGCCAGTTTCTTATTCCTTCTATATTATAAGCTGTTTTCCATGTCGCCATATGTTCTGAGCCCGGATTTCCTTCTTTCAGATCTGGTAAAGTTCCTTTTTCTATAACCGTATATTTTATATTTGCATGAGGGTTTTCAGACAGAACTTTCTTTACTCCCTGATTAAACTGTTCTGAAGTATAATCTCCTCTCCATGTGTCTTTTATTACAACGCCTCCATTTTCAGCCAATACGTCGGTTATGGCATTCCAGCCAGGAAAAGCTTTTACATCTCCTGTGGAAACTACCGTCCACATTTTATTTTTTGCCATCGGCGGTGTAAGAGAAGCATCCCACTGACAGGCTACAAAATACGATGCGGCAAATAATTCGGGATATCTGAAATTCATTACTATTCCCATCATACCGCCCATAGACTGTCCAGTTACATACATTTTTTCCGTGTCTACCTTATACTGCTTTACTATGTAATCTTTCAGAAGATTTACTGTTGCTTCTAAATGCTCAGTAGCATTCCCGTTATCGTCCACAACTTTTACCGGATATTGAGGGGCTAATACAAACGCTTCGTGTTTTGCCTGTTCTTCGGGAGTTGCCCATATCGTAGCTCCGTTTCCTTGAAGCAGTGTCGTTTCAGTTTTTTCACTTAAAGGCCCTGCATCATGCATGAACAGTACTAAAGGATATTTCTTATTTTTATTGTAATTTTTAGGTATGTACAGATTATATTTTAAAGTTATTCCTGTTTTCGGATCTTTGTATTCCAGCTGTTTAAAATCCTCTACAACCAGATTTTTCACCTTATTGTTTGTAAATACGCTTTTATTCTTTTTATATATATTTCCTCCTGAAGTTTTAATATCTTTATTCTGAGTTAATAATATTTTTGCAGGTAGTATATTATCAGCTTTTATAAACAGTTGTGCTTTTTCATCTTTTTCCGACAGCTCTATTATAATGTATTTACCGTTTTTCCCCTGCTGAGCTTTTTCTCCTTTATTATTTGCATAAATTTTTGTTACAGTTCTGTCCGTAACACTGAATGTATCCTTTGCAAGTTCCGAATTTATGACGGATTTGTCAAATTCTATTATTACTCCTGTCAGTTTCTGTCCCGTACCGAATACTTCAGTTAATGCTGTTACATTTTTAATATGTTCGGGAAACTTCTCCATATTCGACATATTTTCTCCGAATAATACCGTTGACATAAGCAGTAACACACCTGATAAAATCTTTACTATTACTTTCATTAATAAATCCCCTCATTTCCTATTTTAAAATCTTATTATTAAAATATTATACTTTATGAAAATTATATTTTTCTTTTTTTACTGTTTACTTTCCGTTAATGTTTTCCAAATATTCCAGAAACTGATTTTTATCCGCTTCCTTAATTATAAAAATCTCCTGGGAATTATTTTTTCTACCGATTTCTTCAAACATATGATTTTTCCGAATTTCTTTCATACTAATACTTTCTTCCATTTTTTTCATTATTTCTTCAGGAGCATTTTTTACAAAGGAAAGCCTGAAAAATTCTTTTTCTTCTTCTATTATCTGAATATGATTTATTTCTGCAAATATTTTAAACTTTACATTCAGAATAAACTTTTTCATTTCAGGAGGAATTTTCCCGAAACGATCTCTTATTTCAGCTGTAAAACTGTCAAGCTCATCAAGATTTTCAACTAATGCAAATCTTTTATATACATTCAGTCTTTCCTCCTTTTCAATATAGTTTTCAGGAATAAATCCTTTTTCTTTCAGAATTATCTCCACATTTTCTATTTTTTCCCTGCACTCGCCTTTCTGCCTTTTAATTTCTTCATTAAGCATCTTTATATAAAGATCATAACCGAATGTTTCTATAGTTCCGTGCTGTTTTTCTCCTAAAATTTCCCCTGCTCCTCTTATTTTAAGATCTTCCATTGAAATATGAAAACCTCCTGATTTTATTCCTTCCACTTTATGCATGCTTTCTTCTTTTTTCTTTCCTTTTTTTGTAGCCGTACGTGTTTTAAGAAGATAACAGTATCCCTGTCTGTCTCTTCTTCCTACACGTCCCCTCAGCTGATATACCTGAGAAAGTCCCAAAGCACTGAAATTTTCTATTAAAACAGTATTTGCATTAGGTATGTCTATTCCGTTTTCAATAATTGTGGAAGCGAGAAGTATGTCAAATTCTCCCTGTTCAAACCTTCTTATTTTATCTTTAATTTCCTTAGGAGGAAGCTGACCGTGAATAAATTCGATTTTTACAAAATCGGGCAGCATTTTTCTTAATTCTTCTATTTTGTAATTCATATGTTTCACATCGTTGTAAATATAAAAAACCTGTCCGTCCCTTGACAGTTCTTTTAATATGGCAGTCTTCACCGTTTCTTCGTTCCAGTTTGTAACTTCGGTAATAATGGGAAGTCTGTTTACAGGCGGTGTATCTATTACTGATATTTCCCTTATTCCGAGCAATGCAAGATTAAGTGTCCTCGGTATAGGTGTGGCAGTAAGAGTCAGAACATCCACTTTCTGACGTTTCTTCTTTATTATTTCCTTTGCCTTTACACCGAATTTCTGTTCTTCATCTATTATAAGAAGTCCCAGATTTTTAAATTCCACATCTTCACTTAACAGTCTGTGTGTCCCGATGACCATATCGGTAACTCCGTTTTTAGCATTTTTGAGTATTTCCTTTGTTCTGCTCTTGGTCAATCTTGATAAATTTTCTATTGTCACCGGATAATTTTCGTATCTCTGTTTAAATCTTTTATAATGCTGTTCGGCTAAAACCGTAGTAGGTGCTATAAGTGCCACCTGTCTGGAATTTTCTATCGCCTTAAAAGCTGCTCTCATTGCCACTTCAGTTTTTCCGTATCCTACGTCTCCGCATACTATTCTGTCCATTATATAAGGACCTTCCATATCATTTTTTACATCTTTTATGGCTTTTTTCTGATCTTCTGTTTCATCAAAAGGAAACTGAGCTTCAAACTCTTCCTGCCAGACCGTATCCTTACCGTATATAAATCCGTTCTGACTCTGTCTCTGAGCCTGAATTTTTATCAGTTCCGCTGCAAACTTTTCTATATCTTCAGCCAATTTCTCTTTTTTTCTTTTAAATCCTCTTGTCCCCAACTTATAAAGTTTCGGCTCTTCTCCGTAAGAAATGTATTTTTCCAGTCTGTCGAGCTTTTCCACGGGAATATAAAGGATATCCTCATCGGCATATTTTATTTTCAGATAATCGCCGTTTTCCATTGTTTCAATTCCTTTATATATTCCCACACCATACTGAACGTGTATGACATAATCATCTATCAGTATCTGATTTACTTTTTTATATTTTACGGCTTTACTGCTTTTTCTCCTTTTTTCATAAATGTACCCGTCAAGTTCTCTGTCAGTGAGTACAACGGTATCTTTCGCAATAAATCCCTCAAACAGTCCGCATTTTATTATATCTATCCTGTTTTTCTTTTTCTTTTCATGTGTAATATTATATTCCTGCAGCTTTTTTTCATAATTTTTCGTATATATCTGTATATTTTTTCTTTCAGACAGTTTTTTGAGTTTTTCCCTGTCTTTAAATACTTTAAGCTGTTCTTCGGTAAAATTTACGGTTTCAGTAATGATACTTTTTCTTTTCAGATTTTCATATCTTTTCCTGTATATATTTTCCTTATTCCTATCAATTAAAATGTATTCTTCCAGCTTATAATTGAGAAGCTCTTCGTTTTCCATTACTATTACGACATCATCTTTTTTCAGTTCCTCTATAAGTTCTACAAATTCGTAATTATTTCCTGAGAGAATATTTCCGAATACTTTTACTTTTTCTTTTTTTACTGAAGATATCTGAGAATCAATATCAAATTCCCTTATACTTTCAAGTTCTTCATCAAAAAATTCCAATCTTAAAGGACTTTCACGATCAGGAGGAAAAATATCTATAATATCTCCTCTTTTACTGAACTCCCCTTTTTTTTCCACAAGATAAGACTGGGAATATCCGTTATCCGTTAAAAAGTCGATAATATCCGAAAATTTGTAGCTGCCTCCTGTTTCAAAGTTTATAATATTTACTTTTTCAAAAAATATATCCAAAGTTATCTGCAAGTTTAGGAAGAGTATAAAATCAGACTGATTTTTCAATATATCAAGCAGTTCTATATTTATCCCTGTCAAATCTTCTTTCCTGCTGGAAATATTTTCAAACATCGATATTTTTTTCTGCCCGGAATTAAAACCTTCTAGCATATCATAATAATTTTCCAGATTTCTGTTTGAAGTGGACACATATATTATCTTTTTTTCATTTGAACAAAACAAAACCCAAGGAACTGCTCCTCGGTAAATTTTGTTTTCAGATTTTAGAGTATTGCCGTCCATAGTATCTAAAAACTTTAAATTATTCATTTCAATCTTCAAATCTCTTTCTTTTAAAATTTCCATATTATTTTAATAATGGATTATTATTAATGATACTCTATTTTATCTCATTTGACAATATTAATTTTATAACCGTATAAAAAATATAAATGTACACAAGATAACTTACAAGAGCTGCATGATGTAAAATTGTAAGAAAATACACCGTTATTCCTATAATAAAAGTCAGTCCCGCACCTTTGATGAAACGCTCCTTTAAAAGGGATTTTTTCCCGAAAACTTTCGGTCTGAAAATATAATTTACAGGCTGAGCAAAAGCATTTAATACAAGAATTGAATAAGATAACGTTTCAAAACGTATATTCTGGTACCAGCATATAATAACCGCTACTCCAGTCATTATCCCGTAATATATTTTTCCTGCTGAATTTGAAGGACTTGACGGCATATCTGTAGCCATAAATATCCCTGCCAGCATAAGCCCTCCCATAGACAGACTCGCTTCTATCCCTAAAACCGCCATTAAATAAAATCCGAAAAATACAGTAACAAACATTGAAACAGGGATATGCCATGATATTCTGTCTCTTATAAGCAGATATATTCCCCCTGAAACAAGAAAAAATATCGAAAATTCTCCTATGGCTCCCGAAGGGTTCAATAATGTTTTATCAAGATAATTAAATAAAGAAAAATCCCCCAAAAGAGAGAAAAATTTCACTCCTGAAATTTTTAATTCCTCCTGACTGAACCATATTAATCCTGAAGACATGATAGACGGAAAAAATACCGTCATAAATTCTCTTCCTACTAATGCAGGATTGAACATATTTCTTCCTAATCCGCTATATACAAGTTTCCCAAATATTACCGCCATTGAAGCTCCGAAAGCTACTACATACAAAGGAGTGAAAGGCGCAAGAGTCATTCCGAGCAGTATTCCCGTTACAATTCCGGAAACATCTTTTATTGAATCATATTTTTTAAAAAACAGAACCGAAAAAAGATATTCCGACAAAAGTGCACTCGAGACAGAAGTCAGGACGACAAGAACGGGCTTTATACCGTATACCGCATATGCAACCACTACAGACGGCAACAGTGCCAGGACAACATCGAACATTACTTTTGCTACACTGTCATTTACTCTTATATGAGGTGTGTATGTTTTAAGCACTTTTTCCATTATCTCATTTCTCCTCTCTCCCTCAATATTTTTTTCCCTTCCTTTATACTTTTTATTAACGGTACTCTTGAAGGACAGGAATATTCACAGGCACCGCATTCTATACATACATCAAGGTTCAGTTTCACCAGCTTTTTATATTTTCCTTTTCTGTACATTTCTTCAAACTTCATAGGCATAAGTCCCATAGGACATACGTCTACACAGTAACCACAGGATATACAGTTATTTCTTTCTATTTTGTCAATATCCGAAGACAGAAACAGTACTCCCGATGTTCCTTTTACAACGGGAGCTTCCATATTTTTCATTTCTTCTCCCATCATCGGACCTCCGAAAATAATTTTTGCTTCTTTTTCAGGATTCATTTTTTCTATAATGTGACTTAACGGTGTTCCTATTTTAAGTAAATAATTTCCTTTTTTTTCAATTTTTTCTCCGGAAATCGTAACTATCCTTTCTATTAACGGTTTTCCTTCTATAAATGCATCGTATATTGATTTCACCGTTCCGACGTTACTTACTACAACTCCCGAATTTAGGGGCAGTTCTCCTTTTCCTATTTCCTTTCCTGTAACGGTCTTTATAAGATGCAGCTCACTTCCCTGAGGATATTCTGTGGGCAATATCTGAATTCTTATATTTTTCATATTTTTATTTTTAATGATTTCCGAAAGTCTTTCCAAAAGTTCCTTGTTTTCTTCTTCAATGCCTATGACTATTTCTTTAGGTGAAATAAGCCTTTCGACTATTCTTATTCCGTCAAAAAGTTCTTCAGTCCATTCTTTCATAATTGTGTAATCCGCCGTCAGATACGGCTCACATTCGGCACCGTTTAAAATAAAAGTTTCTACTGCCTTATCCTTTATATCGTATTTTACGTGAGTCGGAAACTGTGCACCTCCTTCACCTACTATTCCTGCATCTTTTATTGCCGAAAGAATTTCATCCTTTGTATATTCATTCAGTTTTTTCATTTCTCTTTTTTTTCCAAGTTCCGTGTTATATTTAAAGTCGTTTCTTATTTTAACCGTCTTCACAATATTTCCGTTTATACCGTAACTTTCAGTAATTTCTTCTACAATTCCCGATACCGGAGAATGAATTGCCGCAGAGATATTTCCTGTTATTTCACCTATTTTCTGATACTGGTTTATATAATCTCCTTTTTTTACTTTTTCCGATGAACTCTGTCCTATATGCTGCGACAACGGAACATAAAAAAATTCGGGATCTTCCATTTTTGAAATTCCTGTTTTTTTAGTCATATATTTTATAGAATGTATATTCATTTTTTCATTTGCCGTACTTTTCATTTAAACCTCTTTTTTATTTATTATTTTCATAATCTTTTCCGTTAAATATCCATATAATCTGAAAAATTTTCAGAATAATGTATTTTTCCGTTACCGTCTATTAAATAGCCTTCCACTTTCATTTCTTTTGAAAGTCTTTTTATTATTTTCTGAAAATTTTCAGGAGACTGGTTAAACAGTCCTGTGGAAATTATATCCCCGTCAAAAGCCTTTTCTGTTATAATTCCTATCTGCCTGTTTTTTCCCGGATATCCTGTTTTGGGACTTATTATATGCCCGTATTTTTCTCCGTTTATTTCAATATATGTATTTATCTGATTTGATGTGGAGTATGCCTCATTTGAAATTTCTATATCAAATAAATCATTATATTCATCATTTCCCCTATACTCACTGTCTGTTATCCTGCTCGGATATCCTTTCGGATCTTTTTCGATATTCTTATGAGGATTCGGATTTTCAATTATAATTCCCAGATTTTGATTTTCATTGTTGTTTATTGACAGTATGCTGCTCCCTCCTGCATTGATAACCGCATCGGTTATTCCTTTTTCTTTCATTTTTTCAGAAAGCCGGTCTATTGCATAGGATTTTATAAAAGAGCCGGTTATTATTTCCTGACCGGCATCTATTTTTACTTCATTGTTTATTTTGTTTATCTTTATTTTTTTATAATCGACAGTTTTTTTTATTTCTTCTATTTTTTCTCTGTCAGGAACAGAAGTCACATTCGCTTTATAAAATCCCCAAAGTTTTATAAGGGGCATTATTGTAATGTCATATTCACCTTCCAGTATATCCGAAAAGTATAATATTCTCTCCAGCATTTCTACCGTTCTGTCATTTACCTTAACAAATTTACCTGCATTTTTATTTATTCTGTCAATAAAAGAATTTTCAGAATAGGAATTATACATTTTATTTATATTTTCCAAAATCGAAAAAAATTCATCGAAAAAACTTTCTTCATATTTATCAGGTATTTTTATTTTTATATTTGAATGAAAAAGAAATCTTGTCTGTACTTTATAAAGCTCGTCCATTTAAAATTTCTCCCTTATTTACTTGAAGTTGCTCTTTCTTTTTTCTTTTTTTCAGTTTTGCTTTTTTCAGGCTTTTTCATCCCGTTCTGTTTAGAATCGCCTTTTTTAATCATTTCACCGTTATCCTTTACTTTTACGGGACATTTTACCGTCTTATTGTCCTTATCTTTGCACATCTCGTCCTTATTATCCTTTTTAACATTATTTCCGAACGAAACTGCACAAACTGCCGTTAAAAATAATAGTACTTTTTTTAAATTTTTCATTTTGTTACCTCCGTAAAATTCATATTTTTTTATTTACTTGAAGAAGCTCTTTCCTTTTCTTTTGTTTCCGTTGTTGTTTCTTTAGCTTCTTTTTCATCTGTTTTCTTCTCATC
>JAUNKI010000022.1:0-4137 GCA_030532815.1 Leptotrichiaceae bacterium | reverse complement strand
TTATTTTCAAACTGCTTTTTCCGGGATTTTTCTTCAGACTTCTGTTCAGCTTTTTCTTCGGATTTTTCCTGTGTATTTTCTTTGTTTTCCTGAGTTTCCATTTCTTTTTTTTCTGTAGTTACAGTCACCTCTTTTTCATCTATTTGCTCTTTTTCCGCTTTTTTAAAGTTGGTTGCTCCAAAAGCCACAAGGGACACAGCACCAAGAAATAAAAGTATTTTTTTTAAATTTTTCATATTCTGCTCCTCCAAATGATACTTCATATTGAAATTATAAATTTTATTTATGAAATATCCCTTTTTTTAATTCGTGTTGTGAAATATACCATTTTTTATTTTGAAATTAATTAGAATATTGTGTAAATTTTCGTATATTTCTTAATTTTTAAAACTTCTGCTGTATAATGATTCATAAATCCCGTTTTTTGCAATTAATTCCTCGTGAGTTCCTGTTTCTTTTATTTCTCCCTGCTGTACAACTACTATTTTATCACTGTTAATTATTGTGGACAGTCTGTGAGCTATGACAAAAGTTGTTTTCCCTTCCATTAATTTTTCAAGGGCATCCTGAACAAGCTGTTCCGATTCATTGTCAAGAGCACTTGTAGCCTCATCCAAGATAAGTATCTGAGGGTTTTCAAGTATTGCCCTCGCTATGGATATTCTCTGTTTCTGCCCGCCGGACAGCTTTATTCCTCTTTCTCCGATTTCCGTTTCATATCCGTTTTCAAGTTTTTCTATAAATTCATGAGCGTTGGCTTTTCTGGCAGCTTCCACCACTTCATCAAATGATGCATTCTGATTTCCGTATTTTATATTTTCAAATACTGTTCCTCCGAATAAAAATGTTTCCTGAGGTACTATTCCTATTTTTTTTCTTAAACTTTTTATTTTATAGTCTTTCAGATTTATTCCGTCTATTTTTACTGTTCCCCCTGTAACGTCAAAAAACCTCGGTATCAGGTTTACCAGTGTGGATTTTCCTCCTCCTGAATTTCCTACAAGAGCTACGGTTTCCCCTTTTACAGCCTTTAAATTTATATTTTTAAGTATCTGTTCATCACTGTCTTTATAATGGAAATTTACATTTTCAAAAGTTATTTCATTTTTAAATTCTTCAAATTCAATGCAGTTTTCCTTATTCGTTATTTCAGGAATCTCATCTAAAACTTCAAAAATTCTTCCTACAGAAGCTATTTTGGAATTTATTTCGTTATATCTACTTATTGCTCTTTTAACAGGAGTATACATCGAGCCTATGGCTCCGACTATGGTAATAAAATCTCCCGGTGTAAAATGAGAATTTCTTATAACTCTGTATCCTCCGAATAAAAGAAGTATCGCTACCATAATAAAATTTATTCCTTCAGATATTGCAGCTGATTTTGAAGAATATCCCGCACTTTTCAAAACGACTCTTTTCAGCTCGAAGCTTTTTTTTCTGAAATCATTTATTTCATTTTTCTCAGTTGCAAAAGCTCTTATAACTCTTATTCCCGATAAAGTTTCCTGAACTTTGGAGTTCAATGTTCCTGTAGCTTCCTGCCTTGCCTTTCCGGCTATTTTTAATTTTTTAGAATATTTTTTTACGGTAACCATTAAAATAGGAGCAATTACAAGAACGCCCAATGTCAATTTCCAGTCTTTATAAAAAGCTATTCCCAACAGTATTACCGCTTTGAAAATTTCCGAAAAAAGATGAAAAAATTCTATAATAATCAGATTTATGTTACTCGTATCTATTAAAATTTTCGTCATCAGCTCTCCGACTTTTGTTCTTGAAAAATATTCCATATCAAGTGTCTGTATTTTTATATACATATCATCTATTATATTTTTATATACAGATGACGATATAATTGCCGAAAATATGCCACTCCAGTAAACAAGCAACGCTCCTACTACAGCAAGAACTATCATTCCGGCAGCAGCATAGAGTATATCCTTTTCATTTTTCTGAGTAATTCCCTGATCAAAAAGTCTTTTTACAAGAAGCAGCGGTGAAGCCGAAATTGCCGAAGACACCATTGAGAGAAGCATATTAAGTATAATTAACAGATAATACTTCTTTATATATTTTTTTAATTTTTTTAACATTTCCATATTTTCGAACTTAACATTCAATATTTTCATTTTTACCCTTTCCTGAAATCTAAAAACCGTATTTCTCTTATATCTGTTGTATTTAATTTTAAAATTTTTCTTTCATTTTCTTTATAAACAAATTGTAATCTTTTATTTTATCCCCATTTATACGCAATATTTTTTTATAATTCAGTTTTCTGCTGTTTTTTCCGCCTGAAGTCATGACAAAGCCTTTTACTCCGAGCTTTTCCAAAACTTCAATATCTCCTCCGTATTTATGCCCCCACGGATATGCAAGATATTCAGTTTTTTTCTTTAAATTTTCTTCTATCTGCCTTTTATTTTCTTTTATTTCAAATTCTGTTCTTTCATTAAATTCCTTAGTCGTAACCTTTTTAAAAAATTCATCTTTACGTAATTTAAAAAGCTCGTTCAAAAATTTCTTTTTATTGTTTAAGGACATTTTACGAAATTTTTCCGTATCTGTTATTTCCCTGTATTTTTCAATAAAATCTTTTTTCAGCTGAAATCCTTTTATTGCAATCCGACTTCTTGTTTTAAATACGGGCATTTCCTCAAAATCAAAATCCCGAAAATCTTTTATTTTATCTTTTTCAGATTCTGAAAACCCGTCTCTGAAAATTGAAAAATATTCTCTTTTTACAAAGTCACTTTCATTTTTTCCGAAAAATCCTTTTATTTCGGTTTTTCTGATAATAGGATAATGGGAATGGGTATGCATCTGAAAGTCTACGAGTCCACTATTGTACATTTCTTTTATTTGTTCCCAGTTTAAGTAATCTTTGTCTTTTCCTATATATTTTGTATTCAGAAATATTGTCGCCTTTATATTATATTTTTTTAAAACAGGAAAGGCTTCAGTATAGTTATTTTTATATCCGTCGTCAAAAGTTACGAGTATGCTGTTTTTATCAAAAGTATAATTTATTTTCTCCAACTCTTCCATTTTATATGTTTTTATATTTTTTATATAGTCCATATGTTTTTCAAACTGTTCCTTTGATATTATTCCTTCAGTTTCTTCAGGAAAAACATTATGATACATAAGGCATATCAGAGATTTTCTTTTTCTGAAAAAATAATATATGACTGACAGTATAAAAAGTAAAAATAAAAAATACATTTTTTCTCCTTTTGAAACACTCCGTTTTTTGTTTTTCAGGTTTCATAAAATAAAACTGATTCAGAATAATGCTCAAATTTAGTGAAATATAATAACTTTATCATATAAATTCATGCAGTTTCAAAATTGATTTTACTATAAAACCGTCCAAAATATGCTGTTTTTTGTTAATGATTTCTTTGTACTGCAATTATCCCTGTATCAATACGATTTTTCTTATTTTATTTTTCCGAACAGTTTCAGTATTGTATATCTTATTTTCTTTATCATTCTGTCTAGTTTAAAATCCAGAACACTGTTTTTTCCTCTTTTGCTGAAATGTACGTGTCTTTTTGTTCCTATATGTCTGACATATTTGTCCTTGAAATATACCGCTCTGTATCCTTTCTTTTTATAAAATTCGGATAATGCCAGTTCATAGAGTTCATCTTTTAATTTTTCATGGGAGCCGAACAAATCACTGTCTTTTTTTCTCTTAAGACTCGGATTATATGTAAAGATTTCTCTTTTCACTTCATAATAAGCTGTGCCATTTTCAGAAATATAATCTTCCTCTTTAAAAAAATCCTCTTTAAAATCTTCTTTTCCCCTAAGGCCCACAAGGAGCAGCTTAGGATCCTCTTCAAGAAGAGAAATTGATTTTTCTATAAATCCTTTTCTTAAAAATTCCCAGTCATCTTCACAATGAAAAATGTATTCCGTGTCCACTTCTTTATATGCTTTATCTATAGATTTTAACTGCCCTTCCCTTTTTTCATTTATTATTAAATGAATTTCAGGGATATATTTTTTATTTTCGTATCTTGAAATAAGTTTTTTCAGCTTTTTCCCCTCAGTACTGTCTTCAGTTATTACTATTTTTTTTATCGGGTAAGTATTTTTTTCAAAAAAACTGTCCAGTGTTTTTTC
>JAUNKI010000021.1 GCA_030532815.1 Leptotrichiaceae bacterium | reverse complement strand
TATTATTACAACAGAATCTTCATTTTCAAATCCCCCGTCTATTTCACATTGTGCATTATTTACCTCAACTTTTCTTTTTATATTTCTGAATGTGTCAACTTCAAAATTAAAAATTCCCGTTCCCATTCTCCCATTAAAAGTAGCCGTATTTTCACCTGACTTTAGAAAATCATCAAGAATGCCGGATATTATCAGAACATTTATCGCGTTAGACTCTGAACTGATATTATTTATATCAATGGACTCATAGTCAGGAAAATTTACAGAAGTCATTTGAATTACATTTTCATTTAATTCAGGTATTTTCTTATATAATATAAAATCACTGATAATATAGGAACTTCTGCTATTTGGTAAAATATTCAAATTATTTTCACGTAAAACTGGAGGTAAAGAATTTATGCTGTCCCACTTTGCCATTAATCTTGGCTCTTTAAATTCTTTAATCTGATTTGCTGTAATACAAAAATAGCCTTTTTTCTTAACCTCTGCTAAAATATCATATTTTTGAATTAAAACTTTCCATGCTTCATTTGCTGTAAAATTATTTACTTTTCGGCACATAATAAATTAACACCTCATTAATTTCTCCGCGTTTATTTCCTATACTATTAATGCTCCTTTTTGCTTTAACAGATTTAATCTCGTATTCTTTATACAATTCTCTTATTTCACTACAGTCGGAATTTGACTGTAAAAACGAAATCCCTTTTTTTCTAAGTTTGTCACATTCCTGTTTCAATATAACCTGTTGCTCATATGAAAATCCGTTTTCAGTATAACCTGTAAAAGAAGAAGAAGAGGAAATAGGCATATATGGCGGATCCAGATATACAAATGAACTTTTCCTCAAACCTTTTAATATTTCCTTATAATCACCTTGCCTAATCTCTATATTCACTTCTCTAAAATATTTTGAAATTGCTCTAATTGCAGATTCGTTGACTATATTTGGATTTTTATATTTTCCATATGGAGTATTAAACTGACCTGCAGAATTGACTCTGTATAGTCCATTATAACAAGTTTTATTTAAATAAACTATCCTTGCAGCTTTTTCTATATTGCTTATTGTTTCATAATCTGACTCCCGATCTAAAGCTCTCAATTTGTAAAAATATTTTTCCGTATTCTGTTCATCATGCTTTTTCAGTTCTTCTATAAGTTCTTCAGGAAAATCTCTAACTGTCATATACACATTTATGAGCTCTTTATTTAAATCATTGATAATAGCCTTTTTAGGTTGCAACTCAAATAAAACTGCTCCTCCACCTACAAACGGCTCAACATACGTAGAATATTTTTTATTTATTAAAGGCATAATTTCTGATAGTATCTGTCTTTTTCCACCGACCCATTTTAAAATAGGACTGATCAAAATATTTTTAGCCATTCTTTTTTCCTCCCTTCTTTTCTATTTTTTCACTAATTTACAGTTATTATAATATATTTCATGAATTTAGTAAAGATTTCTGATATAATATAAATCAATCAAAACTATACTTTTCCATGAATAATCAAATATACAATTAAGATATAATAATTCTGAAGCAGCAGCAATATAAAACATCATATCACCTATAAAATGATACACTTAAATGTTTTAGTAATCTCCTATAGATGCTACTGAATAGAAATAAAAAGCTAAAACACATCTTAAACTATTTATTTTTGATCTTTTTATAACATATATTTTATATTTGTACATGTATCCTATCTTTTTGAAATCTACTTGATTTATCTTGCAAAATAATATATAATTCAAAAAATGAAAGGAGAGGTAAAAATGACATGTTCTTATTGCAGTAAAGAATTAAATAAGTCCATTAGAAAAAAAGGATATAAATCTTGCCCTAACTGTTCTAAAAAAAATGGCAACATTCATATTTTTTATCCTGATGATTTTTTTGGAAAAACTGAACTAAGAGCTACTCCAAATAATTCAGCCGAAATACAAAATCAATGTATCCATTGCCGTTCAGATATAAATAATTCCGACACTTCTGACAGTATCGAATGTAATAATTTGTAAATCTCTCCCCCTTCTAACAGGTTTTCACTTAATTAGAAGGGGAATTAAATTTTTCACATCCTACTTTTCCCTACTTTATTTTAATACTTAAAGCCTGACATGTTTTAATTTCATTAACTTTAATGACATTTAGTGGACTTTCTTTGTTACTAGTAAAATTAAAATCAATATCATTCATAACAGTTTCCTCATTAAATTTTACAAAGGATATATTTGAGACATCTTCATTATATATCATATTAAAATCGGATATATTTATATCATCAGGATTGTAAACACGAACAATAACAGCTTCTTCCTTTTCAGCTTTTTTTACTGTACTGAGAAGGCAGTCCTGATTTTCAAAGGAAAACATCGAATAATTAAACGGTATCCCCTGAACTTCAGGTTTATTCATCAAAAAGAACAAATCCACATTTTTAAATTCAGCTGCCTGATAATACTGAAAAGGTGCCAGATATTCCTTAACCTTATTTCCTACCTTTGCAGGAGAATACTTTCCTTTTCCTACAAAAACTGCAAAATTGAATTCCATTTTTTTCAATAATCGGGCATCAGGAGTTTCCCAGTCAGCTATTCCCGAAGCCCTGCCCGGCCTGTCTTTTAAATCGGACTTTCCCATTCTGGGAACCGATCTGAACAAAGTAAGAGCTATCGTATCATATTTTTCTCCTATTATCTGATATTCTCTGACACAGTCGGTAATAATACTCACATTTTCATATTCATTTGCAAGGGAAACAAAAGACTGCATAGGTTCTATAGTTCTCGGTTTTTCATTCCAACCGTTTTCCTTCCAGTTTTCAACTTCAGGTAAATAAACAGGTCTTCTTATTGTACCGAACTGCTGATCAGCAATAGATTCGACACTTTCTATTCCTGTTCTAAAAAGTATCCGTACCCGATGTTCTATCGACTTATTTTCAGTTTCTATGTTTACTCTTAAAAGAGAACTGTTTTTTTCCAGAGACAATGTAATAATAAATTCCGTTTCAACATTATTTTCATTTTTTTCTCTCATGTTCAAATTGTAAGGAATTTTCATTTTCAGAGAATATTTTATTTCACTTAAAAGAAAGCTGTTTTTTATTTCCAATATTTTCATCAAAGATTTTTCACTTGTCAGTACCATATCATTATAAGGCTCTGAATAATCATAAGTGTCACCGTCATCTCCTGAATTTTCAAAAATAAGAAAACCTTCCTTTATCATATTTTCTTTTATATTCTCTATAATAAATGAACCGTTTTCACAAACTGTCACATTCAGAACTCCGTTTTCAATACAACTTTTCCATTCTGTCGACGTAGTCTCAGGAATAAATCCCCATTCAAATTCATTGTTTTTCTTTTCCCTCACAAAAAATGTCCTGTATCCCATAGCAGGCAAACCTTCAATATAAATTAAAATTACTGTTTTATATATTTCAACATTCTCCTTTATCCATTTAGGTTCATCATTCGTATTGAAACCGACTTCAGACTTCATCTTATTTTTTATACGTTCCTCCAGTTCTACGCTTGCCAGAATTTCACTTTCATAAATATTACCTTCAATATCATAAATTTCCACGTTATTAAACGGAGTGAAGATTTCCGCTTTTAAAACTCCGCTTCTTTCATACGGAAGAAAATTATAAACCTGAAATTGAAAAATATCTTTTTCAGGAATACTCGAACCTATTTCCCTCATTTTCAATTCATTCAGATTATCTGCCAACGACTTTACAGTATCATATCTGTATTCTATACTTCTGTTCGTTTCATCAGAATTACACATTCCTATACTGTCATGTGCGGCATTTTCCGCCATAAGTTTCCATATTCTCTCAAAAACTTTATTTTCATATGTAAATCCCAATTTGTAAGCTATGGAACTTAAAGGTTCGGATATATTTACAATGCAATTTTCATTTTTATTATTTTTTATTTTCAGGTCGGCACGGGTGGAATAAATAGATTTATGCACTCTACTGAACTGTCCTGAAGTCATTTCTCCTTTTACCGTTTCATAAGAATACCCGTTATTTTCCATTTTCTTCATTGTCTTATCTACGGTAGAAAAGTAGAAATTACAGTCTTTATGTAAATTATTAAGTTTTTCTATAATTTCAGGAAGATTTTTTCTTATAGGACGCTGATCTTCTCCGTTAAATAATGTCAAAGTTCCTATAAGGGATCTTCTGTCAGTTTCATCTTTCATTTTTTCAACTATACTGTTCAGACTTTCTTCTTTTGAAGTAAAATAGACAAAATTTCCGTATCTGTCCAAATATACATTAAAAACCCTACTTCCGTCAGGAGCTTCCCAGTAAAATTCATTTTTGGGATAATGTTTGTCACCCAGACCTCTTTTAAATGTATTATGAATAATATCAAATCCGTTAAGTATCTGGGGCATCTGTGCCGACTGTCCGAAAGAATCGGGCATATATCCCGTTTTCATATAACCGCCGAAATACTTCGCCCTTTCAATACCGTAATACAGATTTCTTATAATGGATTCACCGCTTATTACCATTTGGTCTGTCTGTGTATACCACGGACCGATTATAAGCTTTTCTTCTGAAACCAGTTTTTTTATTCTTTTTTCGTCATCAGGATGAAATTCCAGATAATCATCTATAATTGACATTTGGGCATCAAGTAAAAAATGTCTGAAATCAGGATTATTTTCAAGTACATCAAATATTTCTCTGAAATGGTTCAGAGAATATATTTTTGAACAGGACGTAGTAAAATACCACTCTCTGTCCCAGTGAGTATGAGCAATTACAGGAAAATCATATTTTTTGTTCATATTAATCCTCGTCCACTTCCAGTCTTCCCTCTTTAATCAGTTTATTTCTGTACAGAACGTTACATATTGCTATAATAACGGAACCTACGACTATTCCCAACATATATGAAGGAAGGTTCTTTACTAACGGCCATGCCCACACTGCCGATTCAGGAAACCACTGTACCGCTCCCAATGCAATAGCTGAAAATGCTCCGATTACTGAAGAAACTACATACAATGGAATAGTAAATCCCGGATTTTCAAGGGCAAAAGGTATCGCTCCTTCGGAAATTCCCATAAAAGCCAGGAAAATTGACGTCTTTCCTGCATCATAAAACTCACTGTTGTAAACTCTTCTTCCTACCAGTTTTCTGTCTATCAACGTTGAAAGACCGAGCCCGATTGACGGAGTAACTATTGCTATTGTTCTCGCCGTTATCGGCAATACTTTTTCAGTTGTAAATCCCAGAGCTACAAATCCTGCCGCCTTATTTACAGGACCTCCCAAGTCGAACGCCGTTGTCGCCGACAATACAAGAGCATACACATATTCTCCTGCCGCTCCCGCCGCCTGTAGCAATGCTCTTATCTGTAAATTTATCCAGCCTCCTATGGGAGTTATAATAAAAATCATCACTATCATACAGAAAAGAGACGACAGTAAAGGAATAAGGAATGTCGATTTAAATGCCAGCCAGTTTTTAGGAAGATTTATACTCTTATTCAAATATTTTACAAAATATCCTGTAATCAATGCAATGGCAAATGCACCTAAAAATCCTGACGGAACAGGAGTAATTTTATCCCATACTCCTTCTACCTGTCCTATTACGGCTATCGGCTTATTTGCAACATATCCTCCTATAAATCCCGCAGCCAACGCGGTTTTTCCACCTATTGAATTGGCAACAAATGCTGCAAACATAGGAATTGCAAATCCGAACAGGGTAAATCCGAAGCTTTCCATAAGTGAAGCCAGTTTCAGTAATTGAAGACTCATTCCTGTATACTGTCCTGACTTGACTGCATCAAGTATGGAAACACTCGGATCAATTTTAAAAATCACATAGGGAATAACCTGTGAAAATGCTCCTATAAGTCCTCCCATTATCAGTACAGGTATCATGTATGATATTCCCGTCATCAGATGCTTATAAAATTCCTGCCAGAAACTGTTTTTTCTTCTTTTTAATTTAGCCATTTCAATGCCTCCTCTATTTTTTATAATTTAAAGTTCATTTACTATTTCCTCTAAGATTTCCTTCCCTTCTCTGATAGCTTCCTTTAAAGTTATCTCATAAGGGTCACTTTCTTCAAATCTCTCCATTCCCTGAGGTGTAATTGCCAAAGCCAGAATTACGGCATCTGCTTCGGATATATCTTTTTTCGTCAGCTCATTCTGAATACCGTCAACTCCCTGAGTTTCTATTTTAATTTCCACTCCCAGTTCCTTTGCCGCTTTTTCCAGTGAATCTGCAGCCATAAATGTATGTGCAAGTCCCATAGGACAGGCACATACTGCAACAATCCTTTTCATAATTTTCATCTCCTTTATTTTTTATTCTAATATTAATTTTAATATTTCATTTTTATCATCTGTTTTTTCCAGACTTTTTCTAAATTCAATATTTAAAATCTTTTTGGACAGTTTCATGAGAATATTTATATGTTCATTGGCTGAAATCAGAGGAACTCCCAATAAAAATATAAATTTTACATTTTCTTCATTATCTCCCCAAAATATTTCATTTTTCAGTCTTGCAAAAACTATTTTGGGATATTTTATATAATCCGACTTTCCATGTGGAACTGCCACTTTAAATCCGACAACGGTATTTTCGATTTCCTCTCTTTTTAAGATATCTTCAATAAATTTCTCCCTGTCAATAAGTGCCTTATCGGATATTGTATCCACCATTTTCTCTATTACGGTATTTTTATTTTCAGCCTCAAGATCCAGTATAATATTTTCCGAATTTATAAAATTTTTCATCACTCTATCTCCTATTCTCCCAAATCTTTTAAATAGTTTATCAATTCTTCGGGAGTTTTCTTACTTAACAGTTCATTTTCAAATTCAGGCTTCTTAAGATATTCATTTAATTCAAGAACAGCCTGAAGATGTTCATCTTTATGCCTTGAAGCAAGACATATTACAATTTTTATTTCATTCCCGAAAAATTCAACTTCGTTTTTTAAAGTTATTATTGAAAATCCTGTTTTCTTCACATTTTTCAAAAGCTGACCGTGAGGCAGAATTGTTCTGTCTCCTATTAAAATATATTTTCCATATTGAGTAACTTGATTTTTCAGCTCTTCAATATATCCTGAATATGTCAGCCCTGAATTTACCATTATATTTCCCGTAAATTCTATCAGCTCGTCCAAAGTTCCGATTTCAACATTCAGCTTGATGCTATCCGGAAATACGAGATTTCCGAATTTTTTCTTTCGGTCTTTTTTCCGTTTTGTATCATCATAAATATTTTCACCGAAATCAGTCATCAGCTTTTCTTTCAGTTTATCTTCATCGGAAATATTTTTTATACAGCTTAACAGTTCAGACAGTTTTATTTTGCTTTTTCTTTCCGTAAATCCGTAATTTTTCAGTTTTATAATATCATCTTCATTCATAATGGGATTGACCGTTATGACATCTATACCTTCCAGACTAAAATCCAGTGTGGATATGACAATATCGGCTCTTTTTAAATAATTATAATTTTCCAACTGATTAAAGGGAATAATGTCGATTATATTTACTTGAAAGCGGCTACTTATATTTTCATATAAAAATCTTGAACTGCTATATCCGAGACCACATACTATGAGAACTTTAGGTCCCTTTCGGGAAGTATTTCCAGAACTGTTTCTTTCTACCGCCCTCTGAACCATTATTGTTATAAATGCCGTTTCTTCATTATCAAAAGGAATGTTTATAAATTCCGAAATGTCTTTTAAACTTTCCTCTGTTTTTTTGTATAAATCAAAATAAGTATTTTTTACATCCTCCAAAATAGATTCTGTCAACTGCAGTTTATTTTTCATTCTGTAAATCGCAGGTTTTAAATGATTCAGCAGTTCTTTCCTTAATATCGTATCCTTACTTAAGTTTACCTGTAATTTTGCACTCAGTTTTTCCAGAAATTTATTTATCATGCTTTCTATCATAATCCAGTTAAGAAAATATGAATATTCCGGATTATAGGAATAAGAACCTAAGTAAAAATCAGTAAAATAAAGTATATCTTTTTCATAAATATTTTCGATTTTTTCCATTTTTTTTGCTATTGTTTTAAATTCAGGAGTTCCGACTAAAAAATTATTATTTTCGACTTCTTTTTTTATAAAATCTCCTTTTTCATTTCTTAGCTCTGAAACTGATAAAAAAATTTCCAAAGTTTCAAAAGCCTCATCACTAATAATTTTTTCAGTTTCTTTGGAAATCTCCCTAATTATTTTCCTGAAATATTTCCGACGGGAAGTTTTTAAAAACTTTTCAACAGTCTCTTTAAATGAAATATACCTTAAACCTTTCTCTTTCACCATTTTAAAATAATGACGCAAAATATTTATAATATACTTCCTTATATCTATTTCATTTCCGATTACTTTATAGCCTTTATTATCCATATCTATTGAAATGTTGTAACAGGAAGCTCTTTCATTTAATTTTTTTAAGCTCTGCCTTAATGTTGATTTACTGAAATTATATTTTTCAGAAAAGTAATTCAATATAAAATGATTTTTCATAAGAAAAATTTCATAATTCAATAATTCTAACCGCTCTTCTTCAGATATGGAATATTCCTCAATTTTTATATTCCCCATTTTTTCTTTTATTTCTTTTTCTGAATAAAATACAGTTAATTTATTGTTGAATACTTCTATTATTTCCCTGCCGTACTTCCGTTTAAAAAAACTGTTCAGTTCATCTATATCATACCGTATACTTCTGTCCGTTACATTGTACAGTTCTGAAATATCTTTTATATTTACTTTATTTCCCGAACCCAAAATACAATTTACAATATCAAAATGTCTCTTTTTTATCATATTTATTTCTCCCTATATTCATATAATATATCTATTTTCCTATTTTGCAAGATTTAAAACTTTTCAAATTTTTTTGAAAAAATTTCTTCGTCTTATAAGAATGTATCTGAAAACTGTTAAAATACTAAAAATAGACCTCCCAAATTGCTTCCTTTCCAGATTCAACTTTTAGAGGTCATATATTTTATTTTTTATTGTTAACAGCATCCATATTTATAACAATAGCTACATTTAAAAATATAGTGAAACTGATTTAAAATCTGACTGAATTATTTAAATTATACTATTTTCAGTCTGACTTTAAATGCATTTCACTATAATTGATAGAAAAATAAAAAATATTACAAACTTTATTATAGGTTTACTTATTTTGTTTCAGCTGCATTCTTACTATACATCAGTAAGAAAATTTCATGAAACTGTTTTATAAGTAGGAAAATATATCCAATCACAAATTTTGTACATTTTTATAGTCAAAATCTTTTTGACTCATGAAACATTCTTCTTAATTTCAAAAATATATTATTTATAATTAGAGTATATTTTTAGATAATGAAATATTTATATTTATTTTAATTATAAAACTTTTTATCTTGAATTTTCTCTTCAGTATTAACATATAATCCTGTTAATAAGAACGTTTTTTATATTCTTCAAGTATTATTTCATTTCCCGTAAGAACATTAAGTCTTGTTCCTATAGGAATTTTTATACGGTTTTTCACAGAATTCCATGATTTATCTATGACATCCATAGTATCCTTTACAGAATCCACAGGATCATTTACAAGATCTTCCCAAGTAGCTCTTGTAACCCTGTCGGAATTTCTTGCCAGAGCTTTTGCTTTCCTGTAATCCAGTGCAAGATCCGCAATACTGAATGAAACAGCAAGCAGAGTTTTTCCCAACCGCTGGAGAAACTTCGTGTTCAGTTGACCCTTTGCTCCTATTTCTCCTTTAAGATCTATTATATTGGCATTGTCAAATGTTATTATTCTATTATTCGGAAGTATTATTTTATCCACTACCATAAACATTCTCGTATCGTTATTATTCTTTAAAGCCATATAATTCCCTATCAACTTACTTCCCATAGGTATAAGTACCTTATGCCTTCCATCTTTGGAATATACATTTTCCGACACTATCGCCATAAAATATGAAGGATTGTCACTATTCATCTGTGTTGTTATTGCAATAGGTATATAACTTCCCTGCTGCAAAGAAAATGTATTTACTCCATCAGCTCTCGGCTGTATTTTAGGTCTTATTCTCGGCTGATTCTGTACACTTCCCGTATCATTTTGGGAATTTTGCTGCCCTGTCAATGCTCCGCCGTTATTGGAACTTTGTAAATTATTTGAATGCCCGCCAGACGAGTTTCCTCCTGAAAGAGAATTTAATGAACCTGATGACGGTTTCTGTATATTTCTCGGCTGATAAGGTTCAGGTTTATAAGGTTCAGGAATTTCCTGTATTATAGGCGGAGCCGATGAATATACAGGTGCCTGCTGCTGACCTGTTACCGGAGGGAAGCCCTGATTCTGACCCTGATTTGCCACTATATTGGCACAGTTCGGATTATTTATATTGGACGGATTGTTGGGATTAACAGTATCACACGGTTCATTTATATTTATTGTACCATCCTGTGCCCCTCCCACATCCAGATTTCCCGTTCCGTTAGCTGTATTCTGATCCGCTTCTCCTGTATATACGGGTTGTTCTTCACTTTGATTCTGGGCACTTTCAGCCTGTTTTTTTTCAGCTGATTTTTTTATCATTCCCGGAACGGCAAGCAGACCGAGTATAAGAAACATTCCTGCCGCTATCATAATTACGAGAAGGTTTTTCTTATCAAGAGGTTTCTTTTCCTTATTTCTGTTGCCACCTCCGCCAAAAGAAAATTTTCCTTTCGAGTTTTTTTCATTATCTTCTTCAAAATCAGATATATTTCCTATATCCTCATCTTCATCAAAAAGCTGGATTTCATCAGTATCATCAGCCATTATATCTGTATTATAGTCATCATTCCTATTATTGTACATATTTAACCCCCTTTCTATCTATGTTTTATAGTAAGCTGCTTATTTCCCAATTTGAGGACAGCTTCGGTAATTTTTCTATGTACAATTATTTTATTAAATTCATATTCAAAATTTACTACTTCAAATTCCTTACTTCCTACACCCTTAACCATTATTACAGGTGCTTCCTGTATATTTTCAGGCATTATTATGACAGTTTTTACACCATCGGTAAATACCTGCGTAGGAGAAAAAGGAAGATTTTTATTTGATATTGAATAATTGGAATCTATTTTTTCTAAATCCACCATTATGGAATTTTTCCCGTTAGACACCATGTTTCTCTCAGTTCTTGAAGTAACTGTCGCCTTCATCGTATTTCCTGCAGCGGGATAATTGAATTTTACAAGCGGATTAAATATTTCAAGGGTAGAATAAAGATTGAACATATATATCCTCTTGTTTGTCATTACATTTACATTTGAAGTTATATCCAAATCAGTAGGTCTTATAAACAGATAGATTGAGTTGTCAGCTCCTCCAAATTCCTGCTCCATTTCAAAATTAGTATTGTCTCCCCCTATTACCGCCACTATATCTTCTTCAGGTTCAAACTTAATCATAGTTACAAAATCAGGTGTCACATAAACATCATAAATACTGTCCGTGTAAAAATCAAAAGTTGTAGCAACTCTTTTTATTGCATCCTGTTTTCCCGATATAAGTTTTTTTACCTGCATTTTCGACACAGCCTCATCACTTAAAAAATTATTTTTGGCTGCTGCATTTCCGTGAAAGCCTATTCCTACCATAATCAGTATTCCCGTTAAAATGTTTTTAAATTTTCGCATTATTTTTTCTCCTTTTTATTATATGAACTATTTATTTATTTCTTCATCAAAACTGAACCATTTTTTATAATCTGTTTCGGCTTTTCTGTTTATTTCCTTACTTTTTTCATTCTGACCCGAAGATTCCTGAGAAATTTTCTCCTTTTCCGTTCCTGATACGGTTTTTACGGAAATTGTAGAAGCAGATACAGGCTTACTTATTTTTCCGTTTCCAAATACATATCCTATCACTATTCCTATTTGCCTCATCTGGGAACTTTTACCGGAATGCTTCATACTGTTGTTTGAAATATAATTTACATCATAAGTCAACCCCAGTAAAAAATTTTTCCACTCCATTCCCGCTTCAATTCCGACATATAACTTCGGCTTAAGTCTCGAGCTGTTAATATATGTATTCGCCCTTTCAAATTTCCGTCCTGAATTAAATGATAATCCGAGTCTGTATTTATTATACATTTTCCATTCATCATTAATTTTCCATTCAGGTTTAATGACTCCGTATATTGAAGTAATATTTCCCATTGTTGCTTTTTTACTACTGTTTTTCTGCTTAAAATCAAATCCGTGCGTTACACCTGTCCCCATTTTAAAACTGTTTTTCTCAAAAGGTAACCATTCTGCTCTAAGCTTAAATCCCGTTTTAATTTTCCCGGTTCCATTAATTTCAATACTTGTTTTTCTATGAAAATCATAGGTCCCTCCAAGAAAAAATTCATCTGCCATTGCATTAACTCCGAGTATTGCCGTTAATGTCGACAGAACAATCCGCCTTATCATCTTTCCCTTTCTTCTTTCTTTAATGTATATTTTTCATAATTTTTCTTTACTTTCTTACTTTTTCTTTATAATCGGAATCGGATTTATATAAATCACCGCACTTTTAAAAAAATAGTAATATTTAATAAGTAAAGTTGCTCGTAAAAACGTTAATATATAATATCTTTTATATTTATGCGTCAAGTTTATCTTCTTCCTTTAAATGTTTAAACAGTAAATCGATCTTATACATATCCGAAAAACACACAAGACGGCAGGCTATCATTAGAAGCCATGCAATTACAAAACACATAAAGTTTCGGGTAATCAGATAAAGTATACCTGTAAATCCCATTATAACTTTAAATGTAGTCAGCGGCACTCCCATTACTTCCATTTCATCCATAAGAGATGAAAAAATCGGTCTCTTTTTCATTTATTTCTCCTTTATTTAAATATTTTTTCGGCATTTTTTCTATCTATAAATACTTTTTCAGCAAAATCTATATTAAGACTTTCTATTTCGGACATATCCACTTTTCCCGGTAATGTAAGAACTTTTTCAGCTGATCTTTTAGTACACACACCTTCTTTTCTTGCAAAAGTATCAACTTGTCCGTTACTGTCAAAAAAAACTGAAGTAGTCCAGAACTTTTCTTTCTGACAGATTATTTTTCTTGTTTTCGGAATAAATAATACTCCTATATTACTGTATCTTCCTATTTTTTCCTGAATATAATAGTATGTTACATTGTCATCAGTCAGAAGTAATCTGTATTTTCTGTTCCCGAATTCAAAATCTGAAAGATATTTATCAAGGACACTTTTTGCATTTTCAGTAGTTGCCGTATTGAATATCTTTGAAATAGCGGGAGATGTCCCGATTTTAACTTTTCCGTATAATAATACTGTTATAGCCAGCATCGGAATCCATATAACCTTTCTCATTTTCCTCTCCTATTTAATAAACAAATCTACAATATTACTCGTAAATATAAATCTTTTCCCTTTTTCTTTAAATGTAGTTATTTTTTCCCTTATAAGGGCCGTTTCAGGCAATTTTTTCTCTCCGTGCCTTACATCAGTATACTTCTTTTCCATAAGAGCATACTTCTGTGCTATTTCTTCATTCCTGTAAAGAGGCTCAATAAAATAAAGTATTTTCCCCTTTCCCGTACTCTCACTTTTAACTACATATTCCGCTTCTCCTATTATAAGAGGTTTTATAAGTCTTACGTTAAATTCATTAAGCGTTATTTCATTTTCAGGAACCACGAATAATGGTATTTTTAGAAATCTCGGTATTTCCGAGTTATCCGCTATATCCACAAAAAGTTCATTTCCTTCAAGAGAGATACTTTCAAAATTTATAAAATCCCCAAGATTTTTTTCTACATTTGTTCTGAAGTTTATTACTGCACCTTTTCTGAAATATACATTATTTATAAACCTTATGGAATTTTCATCTTCATAATTTTTCAAATCTGCATTTTCAAATTTTGTTGTAGGATAGGTATACAGATCACTTCTCACCACTACATCTTTTCCGAAAGTGAAATAGTCCTGTGTTATCTCATCTGCTTTCAGAATTTTTACAGTATATGAATTTATTCCGTCCATTACTTCATTTCTAAAAGACGGCAGTCGATGCACCGTTTCAAAAGACTGATTTTCAATCCTTACTGAAAACGGTGTTTTAGCGGAAACATTCAATGCCGTAAAACATAATAATATTATTACCCCCAATTTCAACTTTTCCATAAATTCCCATTCTCCTTTTAATATTCTACTAATTCCTTCAGCATTTCGTAACTTATAATGCCGTTCAAACTGTTCTCTATTTCCTCATATAATTTTTCTTTAACCGTATTATCAATTATTCCGTTATGCTTAAGAGAAAAAAGCCCCGTTTCTTCAAAATTTGACAATGTTTTTTTCCTTCTTTCGGTAAAACAGTCAAAACTGCTCATTCCGAATATTTCAACTATCCGATATCCTTTTTTCATATTTACATACGAACCTACAAGAGATATAACTCCGTTCAAGTCAGAATTATAGTAACCGAGTTCTATTTTAATTTTTTTATAAAAGAAATTTGTTCCGTTTTCATCTTTATGTACTATCTTATTTCCCGTAACTGCAGTAATGAGAAATTTATCGGTTTCTTCATCAAATTCGATTTCCAGCTCGGTTATTTTTGATATTACCGAATTATGCTCTATCTTTTCCGACAACTGCATTTCTATAATAAGATCAATAAACTTGAATATATGTTTTCCGGCTTCCGGACCGTCCAGAACTTTTTCAGCATGTTTTTCAAATATACCGTTATCGTAGTACATTTTTATGGCTAAAAAAAATCTCTCAGTTTTAAATGTATTCACCAAGTACCGTAAATCATATGTTTTTCCCTTATATTGAAGGTAAATGTTTTTCTTTCCGAACTCTCCCATTACGAACAGAAAATCTATCTTTTCTTTATTGAAAAAAATTGTTCCTACGAGGGTCATTTTCTATCCTTCCTTTGATTTTCTTTTCCTCAGTTCACTGATTTCTTTTTCAAGCTTTTCAATTTTTATTTTCATAATAACCTTCTCCCCTTTATGCTGAAAGTACATGCAAAGAAGTATTTCAAGAAACTTCATGACAAGCGGTTTATTATCAAGAAATCTGTCATCATAAATTTCATCCAATTCATTTTTTTCAAGAAAATTGGAAATTTTGGTATCATCCATTACTTTCCTCAACTCGCTATGCTTGTTTTCAATAAATAGTTCAAGCTTTTTCTTCATCTGATGTTTTCCTTTCTTTTTCCTTTTAATTATATTGTTAATGAAAATTCAAAATAATTAATCCAAATTCTTTTCTTTTCCGTTCCCATTTTTCAATACTATTGAAGGTTTAAAAATCCTTTTACCCTCTTCATTCGTAGTAAATTTTCCAAGACCGCTTATCATAACCGTATTTCCTTTTTTTATATTCTGTGAGAGCAGTTTGAAAATTTTATTAAAATGCTTTTTACTTTTTGAAAAAGGAATTTTCTCTTTTTCGGCATATTCTTTTATAAGGTCATTTTTATTGAGTTTCATTACGATTTCCTTCCTCAGACAAATATTTCATTCAAATCAAAAGATCGAATCAGATAGTCCGCAGTATTTTTTATATCTTTATCGGATATATTTCTATTTTTTTCAATGAAAGGATCTGAAGCCTCTTCCCTTTCTTCAGAAATATTTCCGTCTGTTCTTAATCCGTCGTAATTTTCTTCGTAATAACAGTAACTGTCTGTTAAAGCATTCCTGAAAACTTCCAGATATTCTTCAGCTTCCTTTACTGTTTCCCGATTTATTTTTCTTATATTTTCTTCATTATTCAGATACAGTGAAAAAAAATAACTTTCCGTCTTTTTAAAGAAATCTTCAAGATAATCATATTCTTTAATAAAGGGTAAATTCCGTATAAGCAGATTATCTTTCAGATTCAGCATATAAATCACATCCGTTATAATATTTAAATATATTTTTTTAAATTTTTCATTTAATCCGAGAAAATAATCACTGCTTTTTATTTTATTATAAATAGTCATAAGAAAGAAAATTTTCATATGTATATGGAGACTTGTATCGTCCTGTCCGTCCATATTTATTTCTGTATTGACTTTTATAAGTATTCTGCTTTTGTCAGTATATTTATTTATCAGTTCTTCTTTAAAAGTTTCCACAGACTTATTTTTTTCTCCTTCTACTTTTTCAATATCTGACGGATATTTACTTACCAATTCCTCAACAGTTTTAAAATCTGTCTTTAAAATTCTTTCTGCCGTTTTTTCATTTTCAAATCTTATACTATCTATAATATTATGAGTTATAAATACACTGTTTCCGAAAGACATATCCTTATATATCTGAACCTCACAATTCATAATATTTTTCAAATATTCAATTGCCAATTTATAATTTCTTATTATATTTTTTTTACTGTTAAGATTTATATTCATTTTTTGTATCAGAATATTTATTATTTCCTTTATTATAGCTATTTTCTGTCCTTTTGACCCTGTATCGTACAATCTTTTTATTTCATTATATCTTTCCGTCATATTTTCTTCAAGATTACTGAAAATATTGCTCATGGCATATTCCACATCTTCCGATACATCTTCAAAATTATTATACTGACTTACGACCGTATTAAATTTTTCGACAAATTCCGCTATATATTTCCTTAAGTTTCTATTATCAGTCATAAGAAGCATATTTACAAATTCTGATATTATAAAATTCGTATTCAGCTTATATATTTTTAAACCTTCTTCAAATATTTCATCCCCACTTTCATTTGTAAAATTTATTTCAAATATGCAGTTCTCATCTATAGAATCAGCACTGTATATACTCCTGTCATAATACCCCTTTGCCAAAAGAAGATAAAAAATTTTCGGTTTCAATCCTCTTTCCGTTTCTTTCATATTATTTTTCTCTGTAAAAATTTTTACAGCTCCGTTTACTGTATGCGTGTCTGCCCCGAATTTTAGAAAATCCGTATTTTTATTAAGTTTCAAAAGGTTACTTTTGTTTTCTCTGTAATTTGAAAGAAGTAGACTGTAAAAATAAATAAACCACACATCCGAGTTGAAAAATATTTCAAAACTGTTTTCAGATTTTATCCTTTCCAGAATAATACATGTATATACAGCTTTAATGCCGTCTTTAACTATTCTTAAAAGATATCCTCCGTTATCAGTTTCTTCTGCATTATATTCTTCAAGCTCACGAATGATAACTGTTTTAAATATTTTTTCAATTTCGTCATAACATTTTTCCATTTTAATATCAAATCGATTTTTCTCCAGTACTATCCTGTTCAGTTCTCTATTGTACAGATTAAATGTCTGAACCGATTTTTTCAATATTTTTCCTCTGCGATTTTTTCCGACACTACTGACAATCAGCTCAAAAACATTTTCACTTACCCTGAAAATATCTTTGAGAAACTTATATACTTTTTCTCTATTTTCATTTTCGGAATATCCACTGTTTACTTTTTTCACTCTTCTCTCATAACGTTCTGCATTTTCCCTGACAAAATTGTTCAAGATAGCTCTATAAAGTTTTTCGTCTTCACTGCTTTCAAGTTCAGTAAAATAAGTGAAAAGAAGAAGATGCAGTAAAAGTCCGCTTTTAATTTTTATATTATTTCCACTGACATTCATAAGAAATGTTCCTTCAATTACATTGGTTATATCGGCTGTATTATTTTTGAAATCAAATTTTACTTCTGTTATCCAATCCGACAATTTCTTATAAGTATTATCAAGCATAGTGTAGTCATAATTTTCCGAATTTATGTTAAGTGTAAAAACTGACATTTTTTCCGTTCACCCCCTCAACCTGCAAACAGAACTGTCAGAATTATTGTTATTACCTGTATTAACAATAGTATCGACAAATATATGTTGTATTTTTTCATAGACGGCTCATAATTTACAAACAACTTTTCAAACTTATCATAAGGTATTCTCATCTTCAGAAGAAGAACCATAAATATGGTAATCAGAATTACAACTACCATTTTGTTATCCATAAAAAGTGTAAAAATTATTATCGCCAAAAGAATGAGATAACTTTTTTTTGAAAAATCCTTTACTTCTGTATTAAGATCAAGTTTTGTTTTTCTTATGATTTTTTCCTTTATATTCTGTACAGCTTTTTTAAAGGATTTGTTATTATCTCTTGCGATAATATACAGGCAGAAGCCTATTTCAGTTATTATAAGCAGTGTAGGTAGTATATACGGT
>JAUNKI010000221.1 GCA_030532815.1 Leptotrichiaceae bacterium | reverse complement strand
AATCATTTATCAAATCAAGATTGTTCGCTTTTATTCTAAGTCTTGTTGCACAGCACGTCAAATCACTGAAATTATCCAGTCCACCCAAACCTTCTATAATAGACTGGGAAATTGTATCCTCCATGACCATGCTTTTTTTTCTTTCTTCTCTCATTGCATTATAGTCATTTTTTGTATAAAGTTTTGTTTCCTCATTATCTTCTTCTCTTCCCGGTGTCTTTAAATCCCACTTCAGTATTACAAATCTGAAAAACATATAATAGAGTACGAAATAAAACGCAAATACCGGAAGCAGCATAACCCAGTTTGTCTTTGCATTTCCCTGTAACAGTCCGTATAGCGTAAAATCTATAAGACCGCATGAAAAAGTCGTACCTATGGCTATTTTCAATACACTCATCAGCACAAAGGAAATTCCGGCAAAAATACAATGAACTATAAATACTATAGGAGCAACAAACAGAAATGTAAATTCAATAGGTTCCGTTATTCCTGTAAGAAAACTGGTCAGTGCAGCCGATAAAAGCAATCCTCCTACTACTTTTCTTTTAGACGGTTTTGCACAGTGATACATTGCCAGAGCCGCACCAGGTAACCCTGCCATCATGAACGAATACTTTCCTGTCATAAATTTTGCAGCTTCTATACTGAAACGTGTAGTATTTTTAGACGCCAGTTCGGCAAAAAAGATATTCTGTGCTCCCTGTACCAACTGTCCGTCTATCATCATACTTCCTCCGAGTCCTGTCTGCCAGAACGGAATATACCATATATGATGAAGTCCGAAAGGTATAAGTATTCTTTCCATAAATCCGAAAACAAATATTCCCGCATTTCCCGAACCTGTGACAACTCTTCCTATGGAAAATATACCCTGCTGGATAAACGGCCATACCAGAAAAGCTATAAATCCGACTCCGATATAAGCAAAAGTACATATAATAGGTACAAATCTCACACCTGCAAAAAATGAAACTGCTGCAGGTAATTTTATTTTATAAAATCTGTTATGGAGTGCCGCTACACCCAATCCTACGACAATTCCTCCAAATACTCCCATTTCCAGTGTCTGAATTCCTAAAACCGTACTCACTGCTCCGCTTAATACTTTTTCGGCTACCTGTCCGTCTGCTGTAACTGTGCCGTTAAAAATAAGCAGATTTTTTATTGTAACATGCATTATTATAAATGACAGAGCTGCTGAAAGTACTGCCACACCTCTTTCTTTTTTTGACATTCCGAATGCAATCGCCATGGCAAATATTAAAGGTAAATTTGCAAATATTGCACCTCCTACTCCGCTCATTATAGTTAAAACATAACTTAAAGGAGTTCCCGGAGCAAGCAGCCACTCCAGATTATATGATGCTATAGTTTTGGGATTAGTAAATGATGCTCCTAATCCAAGTAATAATCCTGCAACCGGCAAAATGGACACAGGTAGGAAAAATGATCTTCCTATACTTTGTAATGTTGAAAAAACGTGGTTTTTCTTCTTAATCTTTTCCATAATTTCCTCCATTTATAATAAAATATTTAATCATGGTACATTCATTTCGTTTTGTTTCTTTTTATTTCATTTTATTTTTATTATAACTTCGTTTTCGGAAAAGTCAAGTAAACTTTTGCATTTTTTTGCATTATTTTTTTAAAAACAGCATATAACCATTAAATTATTAGAAAAATTATTTTTAATTTTTGCGTTTTTCTGCATTTTTTAATATGATT
>JAUNKI010000020.1:8315-18411 GCA_030532815.1 Leptotrichiaceae bacterium | reverse complement strand
TTACAATTAATAGCGAAACTCCTGTTTTCAGAACATTTTCCGAAATTCCCGCATGAGGCATCGCTATCCCTTCGTCAATTATTATATACGGACCGTGTTTTTCTACCAGTCCTATCATTTCACTTACATAATCGGAAGTTGCATTTTTATTTTTTACGAGCATATGCCCTGTTTCCGATATTGCTTCCTGCCAGTTCTTCACACTGTCCATGAATTTTACATTATTTTTATTGAGCAGACCTTTCAGTACTGAGCCTATTTCAGACAAATCGTCTCTGATTCTTTTGTCCAATCCTTTTTTCAAATCATGTATAAGATTTCGGGGATTTTTTATATCTGCATTATTTTCTATTATTTTTAATAATTTTCTTAACGAAATTTTTGTACTGCTTTTTTCCATTCCGTATTCAGACAGTTTTTTAAAATCATTTTCCTTCAATAAAGGATTTATATTAACTACAGGCACGTGATATTTTCTGTTAAGAGTTATTGTGGATATTATTAAATCAATATTTTCATAACCCGGTATTAAATCGTCAGCCAAATAATAAGGTAATACGTCTATTATATCCAAATCATAATTTTCTTTCAGACTCTGTTCCAAAATCTTTGAACTTCCGTACCCTAAACCGCAAATCAGTATTACTTTTTTTATATTCTCTCTTTTTTTTCTCTCTATAGCTGATTTTATATGAAAACCTATAGAACATAAAGAATATTCACCGAATTTTATATTAAATAATTTTCCCGTTTCCTGTACTGATTTCTCAGCAATTTCAAGAACAGGATCATTGTTCAGAATCATTTCCTTAAAAACCGAATTTACTATCTGAATTTCATTTTTTATCCTGTATATTGCAGGTTTTATATTATTTAAAAGTTCCCTGTACAATATACCGTCGTCATTAAAATTTACTCCTGTAAGCTTTCCTGCCTCGGAAATAATATTTTTTACGGTAATGTCTTCATTTATCCACTGATAGAAAGAATTTCCCGAAAGTCCATTTACGGTCATTCCTATTATAAGATCTGCAATTAAAAGAAGTTTTCCTTCATTCAGTAAAAAATCCCTATTTTTTGATATAAATATTCTTTTTAATATTTCTTCAGATTTTAAATATTCAGGGGTGTGAAGTAAAAATTTTTTGACGGTATGTTTTCCGTCATCATTATACAACCTGTCAAAATTAATTAAAAGAAGTATGTAGGAAAATACTTTACTGTAATTTCTTTCTCCTATTTCAATACCCATTTCTTTTTTAATTTCAGATAGAAATTCTCTGACTATTTCTATATTTTCATACTTTATATACCCGTAAAAATAATCGGAACTTTCCCATTCACCTTTATTTTCCCAAGTAAAAATTTCTCTGTCTCCGCTTAATTCCATAATAAGCTCTTCCAAGGTCTCCACTCTCTTTATAAGGAGATTTCCTTTATTTCCTTTAAGTTTGTATCCTACATAATTTTCATAAATAAGATTTATATCTTCTTTTTTTAGCTCATCAGCCAGTTTTTCCAAATCTTTTCTTACTTCCATTTTTGGAATTCCCATACTTTCAGCTATACCAGAAAGCTTCAGTCCGCTTTCATCAAAAAACAGAATCATTTTCAATATATTCATTCTTTCCTTTAAAGACAAATTTTCACGATTCATTTTCATCTCACCTTTCATTTTTTCTTCACAGCATTTATTTCCTGTTCGGAATTACTTCACAAATTGGAAAAATACATCAGATTATAAATTATATTCTTTTTATAAATCAGTAAAAACAGCAGCTTACAATTTTAAAAACATATATTATTTACAATTTGAGGACTATTTCAATATAAAACAGCTTTAGTTTTTCAATATTACTTTATAAAATTACTGTTATAATAAAATATTACCACTTAAATTGAAAAAAGCAAGTTTTTTTAAAAAAAATGTTGACATATATTATAAATTATGATATATTATTCTTATTAGCAATCATCTTTATAGAGTGCTAACAAAAAATAATGAAATTTATGTGAATAATACATCTTTTTATAAGATGTATAAGATACAATATAAAATAACGATATAAGGAGAATGATAAATATGGAAGAAAAATTTACACAAAAGAGCATGGAAGCTATTTCCGAAGCTCATAATTTTGCAATAAAATATAAAAGTTCCGATATGAAAGTGGAACATCTGCTACTTGCATTAATAGGACAGATGAACGGTCTTATTCCGAATATTCTGAAAAAAATGGGAATAGATACTGTAAATCTGATGAAAATGCTCGAAGACAAATTAAACAGAATGCCTAAAATCGAAGGAGGCTCTATAGAACCGAGACCGAATGCAGAACTGAACAGAGTGCTGGTAGGAGCGGGAGATTATGCAAAAAAAATGGGAGACAGCTATATAAGTACTGAACATCTGTTTCTGTCAGCATATGACAATAACAGTTTCCTAAAAGAAAACGGCATTGTAAAAAATCAGTTTGAAAATGTTCTTAACGAAATAAGAGGAGGTAGAAAAATTATGTCGGATAATCCTGAAAATTCCTACGAAGCATTGGAAAAATACGGAAAGGATTTGGTGGAACTGGCACGTAAAGGAAAAATAGACCCGATTATAGGAAGAGACAATGAAATAAGACGTGCTATCCAGATTTTATCAAGAAGAAATAAAAACAATCCTATATTAATCGGAGAACCGGGAGTAGGTAAAACTGCCATTGCCGAAGGAATTGCCCAGAGAATACTCAAAGGGGACGTTCCTGAAAATCTGAAAGACAAAACGATATTTTCCCTTGATATGGGAGCATTAATTTCCGGAGCAAAATACAGGGGAGAATTTGAAGAAAGACTGAAAGCCGTATTGGACGAGCTTGAAAATAGTGACGGAAGAATTATATTATTTATAGACGAAGTTCATAACATAGTGGGAGCAGGAAAAACTGAAGGTTCCATGGATGCGGGAAATCTTTTGAAGCCCATGCTTGCACGTGGTGAAATTAAAGTTATAGGGGCTACAACTCTCGATGAATACAGAAAATATATTGAAAAAGACGCCGCTCTTGAAAGAAGATTTCAGCCGATTATGGTAAATGAACCGTCCGTAGAAGATACTATTTCCATATTGCGTGGACTGAAGGAAAAATTTGAAATATTTCACGGAATAAGAATTACGGACAATGCCATAGTAACCGCCGCTACAATGAGTGACAGATATATAAATGACCGTTTTCTTCCGGATAAAGCTATCGACCTTATTGATGAAGCCGCAGCGAAAGTAAAAACCGAAATAAATTCAATGCCTACAGAACTTGATGAAGTTACAAGACGGCTTATGCAGCTCGAAATTGAAAAAGTCGCATTAAAAAAAGAAAAGGATCAGGCTTCCAAAGACAGGCTCGAAACATTGGAAAAAGAGATTTCGGAGCTCAAAGAAGAAGAAAAATCTCTGAAATCCCAATGGGAAAGTGAAAAGGAAGAAGCAGGAAGACTTACAAAAATAAATGAAGAAATTGAAAAAGTAAAACTTGAAATCGAAGAAGCCGAAAGAAAAAGCGACTATAACAAACTTGCAGAATTAAAATACGGAAAACTTGCAACCCTTGAAAAAGAAAGGGAAGATGAAGAAGAAAAATGGAATAAATCCGATAAAGGAAACACAGGCAAACTCTTAAAACAGGAAATTGACAGTGAGGAAATTGCCGAAATTGTAGGAAAATGGACAGGCATTCCGGTTTCAAAGCTGTTACAGGGAGAAAGAGAAAAAATACTGAATTTGGCGGAACATATGAAAACCCGTGTTATCGGACAGGATGAAGCCATAGAAACTATAAGCGATACTATAATAAGATCCCGTGCGGGACTGAAAGATCCGAACAGACCTATAGGTTCATTTATTTTCCTCGGACCTACAGGGGTAGGTAAGACTTACCTGACTAAAACTCTCGCACATAATTTATTTGATGACGAGAATAATATCGTCAGAATAGATATGAGTGAATACATGGATAAATTCAGCGTGTCCAGACTGATAGGTGCACCTCCGGGATATGTAGGATATGAGGAAGGAGGACAGCTGACTGAAGCTGTAAGAAGAAAACCGTACTCGGTTATACTTTTTGATGAAATTGAAAAAGCCCACCCTGACGTATTTAATATTTTACTCCAGTTACTGGACGACGGAAGACTTACAGACGGAAAAGGAAAAGTAGTCGATTTCAAAAATACGATTGTCATAATGACTTCAAATATCGGAAGCGAAATTATATTAAAAGATCCGAAACTTTCAGAAAAAACTAAGAAAGAAGTTCTTGATGAAATGAAACACAGATTTAAGCCTGAATTTCTAAACAGAATTGATGACATTATAGTATTTAAATCATTAGGTAAGGAAAATGTAAAAAATATTATAAGTCTTATATTGAAAGATATAAACAAAAAACTTAAAGACCAGTTCATAAAAATTGAATTTACCGACAAAGCTCTTGACTTTATAGTTGAAGAAGCATATGATCCTGCTTACGGGGCAAGGCCTTTAAAAAGATTTGTTCAGAAAGATATAGAAACTAATCTTTCAAAAATGATTCTGTCGAATGAGATACCTGAAAATAGTACTGTTTTAATTGACAGTGACGGGAAAAATCTGACTTATAAAGTAAAATAACAAAAAACATGAAAAACTCACTGAATGACAATTCATAAAGTGAGTTTTTATTTTATTTAAAATACTGTAACTATTTCAAATAATCAAAAAATAATTTCGGAAAAATTGCAATCAGCAACAGATAATTTCTCTCTTCTTTAAATATCTTTATTTTTATCCTGATTTGCATATAGTAAAATTATCTTACCTTTATATAAAAAATAAAATAATTTTATTTACGGAATATTTATATGGGCATATTTTCATAAAATTTAAAATAATCCTCTCTCAATCAATTTTAAATGTTACCCTTTTTTTCTTTTTGTTGCATACTGGGTTGTGAACCATATTAGTTTTCTCCTTTGATTTTTTATCATACTGCAGAAAACTTTTATGTTTCTTGTTTTTTCTCTATAGTGATACTTTATTTTACAACTTTTACTGAAAGACATTTTCCTTTAAATTTATTATTATTTATACTCCAACCGCATAAATAGCCTTCTTCACTTTAAATTTAATTTTTAATATTCTCATTTTTTCATTTGTACTCTTTTATTCGGATATTTTAAAAAATTTGAAAATATTTAAATATCTCAGTCGGGAAAACTATTTTTTATACGGCTTTCTGTACTTTTATGACAGGTACCCAAAGTTCCATTTCATAATCGCTATTTTCCATATTTCCTTCAGAATATACTTCAAAATCAGGTGTTCCTCCATGTCTATACCCCTGTTCAGGAAAAAATACGCCTGTTACATATTTCCAACCTTCATGAATACAGTCGGGTACAGGACCTTTAAGTTTTACGACGACATATTCCGCTTCAGGTACTTCTATTATTTCAAGACCTAAGCCTACGGCTTTCTCGGTATTTTTAACATCATATCCCGCCATATATTCAAAAACATTTTCATTACATTCTCTTTCAATATTATTTTCAAATCCGTAGCATACTCCGTAACTTTGTCCATTGCCTAACTTTTCCAAAGTATCGAAATTAACTTTTCTGAATAATTCAATCCATGTTTTTTGAAAAATATCCTCTCCTCTTCCTTCCGCTTTTAATCCTGCTACTTTAAAAGCATCTTTTTTTTCAATTTTGATTTCCATATTCTTTCCTCCTTCAATATTTAAAGATAATCTTATCGGAGGGAAAATCCGAAATGCCTTTCCATTTCTTACTTCTGTGGGTGTACAGTTATGAAATTTTTTAAAAGCGGCTGCAAATGAATCGGGAGATTCATATCCGTATTTAAATGCTATCTCAATTATTTTTCCATCGGTTTCTCTCAAGTCGGCAGCTGCACAAGACAATTTTCTGAAACGGATATACTCATTCAGCGAATAACCTACCATAATTGAAAAAATTCTACTGAACAACGGATAGGAATATCCTGAAAGTAATGCAATTCGTTTCCCGTCAGGCTTACCCGTCAGAGTTTCTTCTATATAGTTCATAGTACTGTTAAAAGTTTTAATAATATACATTTCTGATTCCTCCTTTCATAAAGATTATATATTGAAATGTATAATTTTTCCCGATAATTTCCGTACAAACTTTATCGTTTGAAAAAAAAAGAAAATCATTAAAATTTTCTTTTCCGTTATTTTTACTTCTTTTTTCGACTATTTTTATTTTTTCTATATTTTGATAGCATTAAAAAATACTTAAATATTTATATCGTCCTGTTCTCTCACTTTATGTACTGTCAAAATCAGCGTAATTGCATAAATCAGGGATAGACTGAATATAAAAAAAGTAGTAATCTCTCATTATTTACTTTATTTTCCAAGTTCCCGGGGCAAACAGTACAAGCATGGGAAATATTTCCAGTCTGCCTGCCAGCATTGCAAAACTCAGTACTATTTTTGAAATATTGTTCATTTCTACATAACTTGACGTAGGTCCTACTTTTCCGAGACCCGGTCCTATATTATTAAAAGTTGCTGCAACTGCACTGAAAGCAGTCAAAAAATTATCGGTATCCGTAGATATTATAAGAAGCATGACTACAAATAAAATCATGTATACCAGAAAATAATTCGTAACGCTTTTCTGTATTTTTATATCCAGAGATTTATTTTCATACTTTACGGAAACCACTCTGTTAGGGCTTACCATATGTTTTATTTCAGCTATAAACATTTTTCCCATCATAATTATCCTTGATATTTTAAGCCCGCCTGCAGTTGAACCTGCACAGGCTCCGAAAAACATGAGTATAAGGAGTATCGTTTGTGAAAATACAGGCCATGAGCCGAAATCCGCCGTAGAGTATCCCGTCGTTGTCATTACCGAAGAAACTGAAAAAAATACATCTCTGAAACATTGCCATAATGAATCATACTTTGAAACTATATTTGTAAATATAAATACCGTACTCATAAATACCGTTAGGAGATAATATTTCAGTTCTTCATTTGCAAATGCTTCTTTTACTTTTTTTATTAAAATATAATAATATATGTTAAAATTCACTCCGAATACAAGCATTCCCACTGCAAGCACCATTTCCACATAAGCACTGTTATACGGCAGGATACTTCCGTTTCTTACTCCGAAACCTCCCGTTCCCGCTGTTCCAAATGCAATAAGAACTGCTTCAAAAATGTCCAGTCCTCCGAACATTAAAAGCACGGTAAGTGTTATCGTCATTACAACATATATTTTATAAAGAACTCTCGCAGTTGTAGAAAGCTTGGAAACAAGCTTTCCGAAAGTAGGTCCCGGAACTTCGGCTTTCATAACATGAACCGAACTGAGAGAATTTTTGGGAAATACTGCAAGTGCAAGAACAAGAACTCCCATTCCGCCCACAAAGTGCGTAAAACTTCTCCAAAATAAATTTGAACGGCTTATTTTTGAAAGATCTGTTATTATACTTGAACCTGTAGTTGTAAACCCGCTTACAATTTCAAAAAATGAATCCGTAAATGAAATCACTTCTTTTGTCATAAAAAGAGGCAGAGCTCCGAAAAACGATAAAAGTATCCATGACAGGGAAACTATGACAAATCCTTCTCTTCCCTGAATCGATGTATCTTCGGGAGTTTTTACCGAAAGAAGAAGTCCCGAAATTACAAGAATTGTTATTACTGAAAAATAAGAAACTTTATATTTTAAAGCTTCTCCATATATAAAACTTACTGTTAACGGCAGAACCATCAGTCCTGCTTCCAGTAGGAGTATTCTCCCCACTATAAAAGCTATCATTTTCCTGTTCATTTTTTATTTTCTCCTGTTTTTCTTTACATTAAGATATCATCAATATCTTCTATCGCCTTTCTGAATGTAACAACCATAACTTTATCTTTTTCCTGAATAATATCATTTCCCCCCGGATAAATCATTTCTTCTCCTCTCAATATACAGGTTATTAAAAGGTTCGGAATAACTTTCAGGTCTTTCAGCGGTATACTCGTAACTTTACTTTGGGAACTTACTTCAAATACAATGGCTTCCACCCTGTTTTCCACAAGTCTGTGAAGCGTATTCATTTTCGAGCCTTTTGCATTTATTTTTGAACGTACAACTCTTATAATTATATCCGATATTATTTTTTTCGGGACAATAATCGAATACAGTCCTTTTTCGTCTAAAACCGGTAACAGGAGAGTCCGACTCATTTTAATCATAATTTTTCCCGAATTAATCGATTTTGCAAACATGGAAATTACGACATTTTCTTCATCTTTATCAGTCAATGCCAGAACGGCATCATAATTTTTAATTCCTTCATTTACTAAAAATTCCTGATCGGTTTCCTCTCCGTATATGACTACGGCATCAGGATAACTCCGACTTAACTTTTCAGCTTTTTCCCTGTCAGATTCTATTATTTTTACCTGTTTTTTATTGTTCAGCAGCCTTTCTGTCAGATAGTGGGATATAGTCCCTCCTCCTACGAGCATTGCCGAATCTATATTTTTATTTTCATATCCCATTTCATTGTAAAATTTCGTTATTGCATCATTTGTTCCCGTAACGTATATACTGTCACTTTCAGACAGGATAAAATTTCCCGTAGGTATAAATATGTTCTCTCCTCTTTTAACTACAAAAACTATAATTTTATCCGATGAAATATTTCCGAGATTTTTCAGCATTATACCGTTAAGGCTGCTTTCCTTGGTTATTTCCAGTTCCAGAATATTTGCCCTGTTGGAAAAAATGCTGTCTACACTTATTGCATTGGGAAATTTAAGTTTACTGATTATACTTTTGGCAGCTTCAGCTTCAGGATTTATCATCATGGAAATTCCCAGCTCTTCCCTTACAAATCTCATATCTGTACTGTATTCAGGATTTCTTACCCTTGCAATAGTATATTTTGCTCCTATTTTTTTTGCAATAATACATGAAATAATGTTTAACTCATCAGCTTCAGTTACTGCTATAAATACATCAGCACTGTCCGCTCCGGCTTCCAGAAGATTTTCATAGGATGCTCCGTTTCCGACTAATCCCGTAATATCATTCGTATCTATTATACGATTAAGAACTTCTTCCCTTTTTTCGATTAAAATTACATCGTTTCCTTCTTCTGACAGTTCACTGCACAAAGATTCTCCGACTACTCCTGCCCCTACTATTATTATCTTCATTTTCACCTCTTTTTTTTTTTAATTACACCTGTATTATATTTTATTTTGTTACTATATGCAATTATTATTTTTTTATTTTCTGACATTGAATAAAAAAAACTCAGCAAAATCATTTAAAATTTACTGAGTTTTAAATTATATGAAAATATAAAATTACCGTTTCCTCCAAATTTCTTTATTTTACAAACTTTACAAATATCGGAAAAACATTGTTATTTTCCTTTAATTTTTTATTGTATATACATTATAATAACAGCATATATTTCTGAAAGCTTATTTTTTCCCGAATATATATTCTATTATCTGTTCTGCACACTGTTCTTCATTTTCATTGTAAAATACTTTTTCAAAAACTCTGTTTTTCGTCATATAAACCTTATCATAATATTTTTCAATCAGATTTTTAATTACAGTATCAAATTCATCTCTCTTTATATTTTCAATATATTCCGTTACCTGCTTTTCTCCTATATATCTCTGAAGTTTCCCAAGACAGGAAATAATTTCCTCTTTTCTGTAACTTTCCTTTAAATATTCTTCCTTTATTATTTCCACTCTTTTCTGTAACTGAGTTTCTATAAGCATCTTTCTCGAATTTAATATTTTATCATATAAATATCCGGGCATAACTATATTGCCTATTCTCTTACTTTCTCCTTCTACTATTATTCTGTCAGATCTGAATGCCAGAAATTTTTTTAAAACCTGTGATTCAAAAAATTTTTGAGAATATTTTTCTCCAAGACCTATATTTCCGAGTAAAGAACCTCTATGATTGGCACACTGTTCCAAATCAAGTACATCATAGCCTTTCTGTTCCAGAACTTTCAATATTTTCTTCTTTCCTGATCCGGTTT
>JAUNKI010000020.1:0-8305 GCA_030532815.1 Leptotrichiaceae bacterium | reverse complement strand
ATAAATTCTGATTTCCCCACTACTTCAGGCAATTTTTCATTGACATAATGTCTGTAACCTTTATATCCTTTTGACAGCTTAACCAGCGGAAGGGAAAATTCCTTGAAAAATGAAACAATTGCAGAAGAACGCATTCCTCCTCTGGCACAGTAAACTACTATTTCACTGTCTTTTTCCACATATTTTTCAATTTCCGCATACATATGATATACTTTCGGTCCTATAATTTTCAGTGCTTCCTTTATTGCCGTTTTTTTTCCCGATTCCTTATATAAAGTCCCTATCGTCTCCCTTTCTCTGTCGGAGAAAACAGGAACATTTACTGCTCCCGGTATATGTGCTTCTTTGTATTCCACAGGACTTCTCACATCAATGAATACGAGTTTCCTATTTTTTTTCAGTAATTCTTCATAACTTTGAGTAATAATCATTTTTTAATCCTCCGAAATAAATCCTATCCTAAATCCTGTTTATATAATCAAAATATATAAATTTGTCTTCTAATATACACATTTTAGTCATGGAACCGTTATCTATCTTTATTTTCCAATATCCGTCAATATTCCCATACAAATAATAACTTACTACGGTTTTTATTATCCCTGCATGCGTGACAATTATCAATGTTCTGTTTTTATATTTTTTGACCAGTTCTTCAAGTTTTGCAACGGCTCTTTCCATTACTTCCTTAAGACTTTCTCCCCCTTTAAATTTATATATTTTCCAGTCTCTGTTCATTTTTTCCACTTCTTCGGGAAATTCTTCAACTATCTGTTCATAAGTTTTTCCTTCAAATATTCCGAAATTAATTTCTCTGAAATCTTTAAGAAGAGTTTTTTTTATTTTATCATTTATTTTAAGTATTTCCATACTTTCAACACACCGTTTCAAATCACTTGAAAATACAATATCAATATTTTTCTCAAAATATTTTAACATTTTTTTTGTTTTTTTCAGCTGATTTCTTCCTGTGGAATTTAATTCAGGATTTAAATGTCCGAAATACAGCTCCAGTCTATTCATATCCGTTTCTCCATGCCTTATAAATATGATATTTGTCTGCTTTGGTTTCATTTTATTATCACTCCTGCCGCTAAAACTGTAATTGCCCTAAGTTCAAGGGAGACTTTCACAGTATCTTCACTTATCCCTCTTTATTTAATAATATAAATTAAAATAAATTATTATTATTCTCGTGAGAACTTATTGTCACTCCTTTCCAAATTTTTTTCAAAAAAATGTAAGAAACTGTTTTCCGGTCCGATCTTTTTTCTAAAAAAGTCGGGTATATTTTTTCCATTTTATCATATTTACTTTTAAAAAAGAATATATAATTGGACAGTTTCCTTTATCGAATTTATTTTTCTCAATTTTCTATTTTTCATGCATATATATCTTTTCAGTAATTTTACTGTCCTAAAAATATCTTGAGCTGAACAACTCTGTTTAAAAGTTTTTTCTCTTTATTTTTTAATCCCCTCTATTTTCTCCGTATACAGATAAAATTCATTTTTATTGTTGACTTAAAAAAATATCAGGGTATAAATATACTGTTAGTTAAATTATTATACCTGAAAGGAAAGAGAAAAAATGGAAATTAAAGATTCGGTAAAAAATATGATGAAGGATGTCATAGAGTGGAGAAGATATCTGCATAAACATCCTGAAACAGGTTTTGACCTTGACAACACGGTTAAATTTGTATGTGAAAAACTTGATGAAATGAATATTGAATATGAAACAGATATGGGAAGCCGTTGTTCAGTTATAGCTTATATAAACAGAAACAAACCCGGTAAATGTATCGCCATAAGGGCTGATATGGATGCTCTCCCCATAAAGGAAGCTACGGATTTTGATTTCAAATCCGAAAATGACAATATGCATGCATGCGGTCATGACGCACATACAGCAGGACTTTTATGTGTATGCAGACTTCTCAAGGAAAGAGAAAATGAATTAAACGGAAGAGTAAAGTTCATATTCCAGCCTGCCGAAGAAATCGGTGAAGGTGCTAAAGGTATTGTTGAAAAAGGAGTAATTGACGATGTAGATGAAATTATTGGGCTTCATGTAGGAAATATCTACCCTGAAGGAAAAAAAGGCAATCTCATATTTACAAAAGGACCAATGATGGCATGTATGGATAAATTCATACTTAGAGTTAAAGGGCAGGGTGCACACGGGGCATATCCCCATTTATCAAAAGATCCCATTGTTACCGCAAGTCATATTATAGTGGGAATTCAGGAAATATTGGGAAGAGAAATCAATCCTGTTGAGCCTGCGGTAGTTACAATAGGAAGTATAAAAGGAGGTACTGCATTTAACATTATTCCTGAAATTGTAGAAATTGAAGGTACCGTCAGAGCAGTTAATAATGATACGAGAAATTATATTAAAGAAAGAGTTGAGCAAATTGCCTCCAATATTGCGTCGGCATTCAGATGTGAAACAGAATATGAATTTTTTTACCAGCCTCCGCCGTTAATTAATAACGAAAAAGTTACGACTGAACTAATGAAACTTGCAGAAAAACTTTATCCGGGAAATGTTGAAGAAATGAAATCTCCTGTAATGGGCGGTGAAGACTTTGCATGGTATCTTCAAAAAATACCGGGAGCTTTCTTTTTTGTTCATAATCCTCTTGAAATTGACGGAAAAGTCTGGGCACACCATACTCCGAAATTTGCCATAGATGAGGATTATATGGACAGAGGTATTGTTCTTATGGCAGAATATGCAAAGGAATTTTTGAAATAATTTTTCTATGCTTTATATTTCTTACGTTTTTTTGAAAAAAGCTTGGCAATATATCCGAACTTTTTTGTAAAAAAGTTCGATCAAAAAACAATTCAACTCAAATTTTACTAAAGCTCAAAAATGCCCGCTCGCTGTAAAAACAAAAAGGATGTTTTTACTACGCTCACTCCCTGCATTTTTCACACAGTAAAATTTGAATGTTGAGGAGAACTAAAGATAATAGAAATGGTTTTAAGTGAAAGTGTAGTTAGATTGTAATAATAGAAATATACACTTAAATTATAAGTAAAAACCCAACATTCAAATTATTTCAACAAAAAAAATACCCTTTTTATAATAAACGGGTATTTTTAAATATATAAAATTTGAAAATTAAATTTTATCTTACTATCTGAAATAAAATTGCAACGACTAAAAAGGCTGTTGCCACAATTTCAGTAAATTTTTCTATTCCTTCCTTTTCCTGATCAAGAACATTGGAATTTTTAGCTAATCCCTGACTTCTGTCAGGTTGAAGTAAAATTACTCCTATCATAATCACGGCTAAGATTACAAGAGCCGTTACTAAAAGATTTTCTAACATTAATCCTCCTATATTAAATTTAACAGTTACAAAATTTTATCCAATATTATATGGAATTTCCGGCTTTTACTATTTCTGCAAAGCTTGAAGCTTCCAAACTCGCTCCTCCTACCAGTCCTCCGTCTATATCTTTTTGAGAAATAAGTTCCGATGCGTTATCCGCTTTCATTGAACCTCCGTACTGAACAGTTACGTTTTCTGCAACTTCGGCTCCGTACATATCAGTCAGAAGATTTCTTATAAATGCATGAACTTCCTGTGCCTGTTCAGGTGTAGCAGTTTTCCCTGTCCCGATTGCCCATACAGGCTCATAAGCTATGACAACATTGGACATATCCTCTTTGGAAACTCCTGCCAATCCTCCTTCTGTCTGCTCTTTTACTATTTTTTCAGTAGTTCCGTTTTCTCTTTCCTCAAGTTTTTCACCTACACACAAAATAGGCTTTAAACCGTGCTTTAAAGCAGCTTTCACTTTTTCATTTACTATTTTGTCGGTTTCTCCATAGTATTCTCTTCTTTCGGAATGCCCCAGTATTACATATTCCACTCCCAAATCTTTTAACATCAGAGGGGAAACTTCTCCTGTATATGCCCCGCTGTCATTTGCATTCATATTCTGTGCAGCTATTTTTATATTGCTTCCTGTCGTTTCTTTAACAGCTGTTTCCAATGCAGTAAATGGAGCCCCTATAACTATCCCCGCATTTTTTACATCTGCCGTCAGAGATTTTAATTCAGATAAGAATTTTACAGCTTCCTTCACTGTCTTATTCATTTTCCAGTTACCCGCAACTATGACTTTTCTCATTATTTTTCCTCCATTTTTTATATAATCTGTTTTTTATTTTTCAATGTATTTTATCATAATTTCAAGGAATTATCAAACTATGTTTTTAATAAATTTTCTTTTTATAACTTAACTGTATTACGTCCGAAACAGTTTATAATCACGGACAGATTCTTTCCGATCTGCTGAATTGGAAGCGTTCATTATACAATAATCCGATGCTTATTTTTTTACATTGCCGTTTCCATACAGTATCTGTTTTCTTTATGATTTTATCGTCTTTATTTTAAACTGTCTACTATTTTATGTATCATTATAATTTCCTCTTGCAAATTCTGAAAAATTATTTAAAAAAGTGTTCTATTACAATTTTTAAAGCATCATTGTTATTATCGGTACTTTCAAATTTGGATATTTCCTTTATTCCTGAATTGGCATTTGCAACTGCTACAGGCATTCCTACAACTTCAAGCATAGGAATATCATTATTACCGTCTCCCACAGCTATCATTTCATTTAAGGATATTCCGGTTATTTCCCCCAGCTTTTTCATTGTTTTTCCCTTATCCACATTTTTATTGGCAATTTCCAGAAATATAGGATTGGAAATTGCAATAAAGTAGTCTTTATCGTATTTTTTCTTCATATATTTCTCAACTTTCAGAATATTTTCCGGTTTATCTATAAACATACATTTTGTGGTTTCTTTTATTTCGAGTTCGAAAATCTCTTCTAAATTTTTAAACTCATAAAATTTCATACCGCACTGACTTACTTCAAACTGTACAAGCTCTGTATCTTTATTTGAATAAAGAGTATCTCCTGCATAAAGTACCATCGGAACTCCCGTTTCTTCAGAAACTTCATATATTCTTCTTATATCTTCGCTATTCAGCCCTTCATGAAAAATAATTTCCCCGTTTGACATGTCTATAAGCTGTCCGCCATTAAATGCAATGACATAACCTCCATATTTATCCATTTTTAGCTGCTTTGCATATTCCATCATTGCAAAACTGGGTCTTCCGCTTGCAAGAGCAAATCTGACTCCCTTTTTCTGAACATCAGTTATAGCTTTTATATTGCCTTCCGTAAGTTTATGGTTATCATTTAAAAGTGTTCCGTCCATGTCAGTTCCTATGAGTTTATATTCCATTTTTCAAATCCTCCGCTTTTATTTATATTTCCGTATTTTTTAAATATCAGTCTTTTTATTGTTAAATGTTTATCCGACTTCTGTTTTACAGCAGCTTTGACTACAAAGTTACATTCGGTAAATATACGGAATTTTTTCTGAGTTTTTATTTTACAATAATTCGACTAATCTTTCAACATCTTCTTTTAAAGTCGACCAGCTTGTAGCAAATCTGACAACAGTATGATTTGCATCATATTTCTCCCAGAAACTGAATACAACCTTTTTTTCCAGTTCTTTCATTTTCTTATTTTCCAATATAATAAACTGCTGATTTGTAGGAGAATCCAAATAAAATCTGTATCCTTTCTCTTTTAATCCTTTTTTTAAAATTTGAGATGTTTCAATAGCATTTTTACTTATTTTAAAATAAAGTCCGTCAGTAAATAAAGCATCAAATTGAACACCCAGTAACCGACCTTTTGCCAGTAATGCACCATGCTGCTTAATAACCGTAGTAAAATTTTTCGGAGCGATATTTCCTGTAAAAACAACAGCTTCTCCGCATAATGTCCCTATTTTGGTCCCTCCTATATAAAATACATCACAGACTTCGGATAAAAAAGGCAGGTCCACATCTGCATTTTCAGCTGCCAGTCCGTAACCCAATCTCGCTCCGTCCAAAAACAGCGGAATTTTATACTCACGGCAAATTTTTGATATGGACTTAAGCTCATTTTGCGTATACAAAGTTCCGTATTCTGTGGGGTGGGAAATATACACCATTCCAGGATAAACCATATGTTCATGATTTTTATCATTATAAAAAGTCGTTAAATATTCTTTCAGTTCAGTTACATTTATTTTTCCTTCATGCTGAGGCAAAGTCAGAACTTTATGTCCTGTAAGTTCTATCGCTCCCGCTTCATGCACATTTATATGCCCTGTTTCAGCAGCTACTACTCCTTCATAGGATTTTAAAAGAGAATCAATTACAATTAAATTAGTCTGGGTTCCTCCGGTAAGAAAATATATATCAATATCATTACGCCCACATACTTTCTTTATTTTTTCTTTTGCCCTCAGACTGTATATATCCGTTCCGTATCCCGTATGTTTTTCATTATTTGTTTTTATCAGTGCATTCAAAATCTCTTTATGGACACCTTCAGTATAATCATTTGCAAAATATAGCATAATTTCCCCTCCTGTATTTTTATATTTGTATTTCTCACATACTTTCTCTACTCTTTTTTCATATTTTATTTATTATATATAAAATTTTATATGTAATATTTTTCGGAAAATATATTGAAATTTTAAAAAAACAGCATTGCAAAGGTTGTTATTTTCCAACACCTGTTCTTGTATTTTTTTCATTGAAATAATTTGAATATCGGAACTTCATTTTTATTTAAAATCATTTTATATTTTTCCGTTTTCTAAAAATATAAAAAAATTCTATACTTTACATATAAAATTTTTCATTTTGTTATATACTTTATATTTTAAAAACTTCCTATATTCAAAATTTTCCGAAAAAATATAAATCATGCCGGTCGGAAAAACAGCTGTCGCATTGTGCATTTGCTGTTTTCCAAGCATAATGAGTATTTTGAAATTGAAAAAGCAGTCAACGGCATGAGCGTGAGAGCGGTAATGAGGTCTCATAAAAAAACTATAGGAATCCAAAAGTTATAAATCTTAAAAATTTTCCGAACCATGTCAGTTCATCCGCTTCTTCAACAGCCAGAATGTCTATTGACGAAAGCACTTCTCCGTTGGATATTACCTCAAGTTTACCTATTATATCTCCTTTATTTACTTTTGCCTTTATATTTAAGCCTGTAATTTTAAATTCATAGTTTGTATTATCAAACTGATAGGCATTTTCTGCAAGAACTCCTCTTATTCTTCTTTTTGGAGAATTTTTTACAGTAAATTCTCCCATATCCTGTCCCATTGTATAAACTTTCTTCAATTTTCTCTGAATTTTTGAAAATTCTTCAAGCTGATCAGCAGTTCTCTGATTATGTGTCTTGTGTCCTAAAACAACGGATATAGTTTCAATATTTCCCGTTTTTCCTGTTACTATTATGTTATATCCCGCCTGAACATGGAATCCTGTTTTCAAGCCAAAAATACCGTATTTATTTAAAAGATCATTTCTACTCTTATAAATAACCTGTTCTCCTGAAGGATTTATGAGGACAAGTTCGGGCTCACTCCCCCATTCTCTTATTCTTTTATCTTCTATGGCTTTTTTACCCATAAGATACATGTCATAAGCTGTAGACACATCCATCCCTTTTCCCGTCATTGATGTGGGCAGTCCCGCCGGAGTATGAAATTCGGTATTATTCATACCCAAATCTTTTGCTTTCTGATTCATCAGCTTTACAAAATACTCAATATCCCCTTTTCCTACATGATAGGCTACCAAATAGGCAGAGTTATTTGCTGAATAGATTATTTCCGATCTCAACAATTCCCTTAATGTATAACAGTCACCTGTTCTGACATTTAACCAGCTTCCTCCTATGTTGGCAGTCTGAGGGGTAAAACATACTTTATCATCTAAATTTACATTTCCTTTATCCACTTCGTCAAGTGCCACTAAAATATTCATTACTTTTGTAAGAGAAGCAATAGGATGTTTTTGAGTTTCAAATTCCTTTTTTATTACTTTTCCGTCTTTTGTGGCAATGTATTTAAGTAAACTGTCCTTATACTGAGAAGCTTCTTCCTTTTCCTTGTCTACAGCCTGAACAACAGGTTTTCTTTTATCAATTTTAGTTTTTTTATCTTCTTCTTTTTTTCTATTTTCTTCAAGTATTTTTGAAATATCTTCACTTACAGGTTCGAGATTATCATTATTTATCCTCGTATCTATATCGGCATTGTTTTTAGGCGGTTTCCAGTTTTCGTCCTGTCGCTGACCGTTATTATAGTTATTCTGATTATCCGTATTCTGTTTAGGAACGGATTTATTCGGATTATTTATATTATTTTTTTCAGTATTCCCGTTTTCCTTATA
>JAUNKI010000019.1:17809-18420 GCA_030532815.1 Leptotrichiaceae bacterium | reverse complement strand
CCTTTTCTTCTTTTCTCTTTAACTGATAAATTCCTATTTCTCTTATAATATTTAAAGTTTTTTCCAATTCATTTATCTGATCCGTAATATTGTATTTTTCCATTAAATATTCAAGATATTGTGAAGTTTCCCTTTCTTCATATATCGGATGTCTGTAATATACTTTAGTAAAAAATATCATTATTTCCTTTATTATTTCTTCCACTTCTTTTAATCTTTTTTCTTCAAAACTTTCGTATAATTCTTCCACTTTCAGCTCTGCAGCTTTTTCCTGATAGTACTTTATCATTTCCCTATAATAAATCAATATTAAAGTAGATGTTATTTTCAGTCTTTTACTTTCTACGGATCCACTTTCATTATCCGCACTGAATATTTTAAAAGCTTCTTCATTAAGTATAAATCTTGTCATAAAATCTGCTGAAGATTTAAAATAATAATAAAATTCCCCTGTATCCTTATGTTTTCCCATAAAAATGCTATTTCTAAGGTTAGGTTTCAACGAATTTCTTTTTGATATTTTATTATCATTCATAAGGTTTATGCTTTTTTCAAATTCTTCCACATTTGTTTTTTCGGGCTTTATTATTTTATTAATATAGCTGTTGTAA
>JAUNKI010000019.1:0-17799 GCA_030532815.1 Leptotrichiaceae bacterium | reverse complement strand
AAATTATTTCGTCTCTTTCATTATCTTCAAAATTTCTCATATTTTCTCCTTATTCCTAAATTATTGGCTAAATAAATCAAAAGAGCTTTTTAATATATTCTGTTACTGAAAATATACAAAAAACTCTTTTATTAACTGATACTTTACACTTTATTCCTATATTCCCCTGTTTTACATATAATATTTACGGGACTGTTAAAATTATCCGATAAATTTACCTTTTACACTTTTCCGTTTTCTAAAACTGTTTTATTCTTTGTTTTCAGCAACCAGTTTTGCAAGTATACCATTTAAAAATTCTTTTGTATCATCGTAAGAATATTTTTTGGCAATTTCCAAAGCCTCATTTATTGCTATTTCATAACCTATTTTTTTTATAAGAATTTCATAAAAGGATATTTTCAGTAAAACCTTTTCTAAAACTCCCAATCTTTCATAAGTCCAGCCGTCAAGTATATTTTTTATTTTTTCTACGAGGAAAGTTTCATTTTCCGTTATCTCAATAACATAAGATTTTAAAAATTCAATTTCTTCTTCTTTTTTTATTCTGTTTTCATCTATTACTTCACCAATTCTTTTATTGATATTATTATCAATGAGCTCTCTTTCAAAAAGAAGTTTGAATATTTCCTCTCTGATTTCTCTACGTGTCATTAAATTATCCTTTCTAAACCGGACATATGTTAATCAGTTATTTTTTCTTCATTAACAGTTTCTGAAACAGCCTTTTCTTCATTAACAGACTCTACAATAAGCGTTTCATTTGTTTTTTCTTCTGTGTTCACTGTAATTTCGGTTTTCTTTTCTTCCGGTGCTTCTATTATTTTCTTTTCTACAATTGTTTCCCCTAAAACCTTTTTCAGCTTGACTTTACTTTTTTTAACTGAAATCCCGGTAGAGTTGAATACATATTCAGAAAGCTTTTCCTGTATTTTTAAAAGTTTATCATTTAAATTGTCCACATTATAAGTGTCTACAACAGCTTCTATTACTACAGCTCTTCCTTTGGGATGAGATTTCACTTTTGAATTTTTAATAATTTCCTGAGAACTCAGAAAATCTTTCGCCACTTCATTTATCGTCTTTATCGTGACTTCTATTTCTCCTGTTTTTGTTTTAACTTTTCTATTCTGTGAATATTTCGTAACCTTATTTATATATGACAGTAAAAATATAAGTAAATAAAGGATCGATAATAATCCGAGTATTACTTTTACCCTTACACTTCCTAAATCTACCATATTGTCAATTTTAGTCAGATAATCAGTTTTCATTATCAGATCAGATATACTTACAAAAGCTGCTCCCATAATCCCAGCTATTACTGACAGTTTTGCCAGAAAGCCTAATATCGTTATCATAAATCACTCCTTATCTTAATTATTTTCTTCTGCTATTTCCACAGGTCCCGGTATTTCAGTAAGATTTTCGTCTGTATTTTCATGAGTATCTTTTACTACTTTTTGTATGTAGACATTGACTTCCTGTACTTTCAGTCCGGTCATTTCAGTTATGGCTTTAACAACTTTCGTCTGTATTTCTCCTGCCAGTGCCGGAAGCTGGTATCCCAGTTTTGCAATAATGTATAAATCAAGTGTACATTCTGTTTCTCCTACTTCCACATCAATTCCTCTGTTTCCTGTTGAAGAAACACTCTGAAAAAATTTCGTTATTTCATTTTTCGGAGCATTACCTGCCAGACTATATATTCCGTCAATTTCCGTTATTACAGATTCTGCAATAGTTGCAACAACATCTGATGATATACTTATATTTCCTAATTCATTCATTTTATTACCTCCTGTTTTATCATAAGTTTATAAATTGGTATTATTAACTATTTTCCTAATGAATCCTTAAAGTGAGTTTCTATAAAGTTTGTGTACACTGTTCCCTTATTAAATTCCTTATTATCAAGCACTTTTAAATGAAAAGGTATTGTAGTGTCCACTCCTTCCACAATAAATTCCTTTAAAGCTCTTTTCATTCTTTTTATGGCTTCTTCTCTCGTTTTTCCTTTTACTATAAGTTTTGCAATCATTGAATCATAATAAGGGGGAATTTCATAATCCTGATAAGAATGAGAATCCACTCTCACTCCTATTCCTCCCGCAGGAATATATTTTTCAAGAGTCCCTGATGAAGGTAAAAATCCGTTTTCGGAATCTTCAGCGTTTATCCTGCATTCTATTGCATGACCGTCTATCTGTATATCTTTTTGAGAAAAACTCAGTTTTTCCCCTGCCGCAACTCTAATCTGTTCTTTTATCAGGTCTATTCCTGTTATTTCCTCACTTATTGTATGCTCTACCTGTATTCTCGTATTCATTTCCATAAAATAAAAATTCATATTTTTATCTACAAGAAACTCAAGCGTTCCTACACTGTCATATCCGATGCCTTTTGCCAATTTTGCTGCAAATTTCCCCATTTTCTCCCTTGTTTTTCCATCAATACCTGCTGAAGGAGCTTCCTCTATCAGTTTCTGATGTCTTCTCTGAATGGAGCAATCTCTTTCTCCCAGATGAACCACATTTCCGAACTTATCTCCTATAACCTGTATTTCCACGTGTCTGGGCTCTTCCACATATTTTTCAATGTAAACATCAGGATTTCCGAAAGCAGCTTTTGCTTCATTCTGTGCGGCTATAAAATTTTCAGTCAGCTCTTTTTCATCATGAGCGATTCTCATTCCCTTTCCTCCGCCCCCGGCGGTAGCTTTTATCATAACGGGATAAGTTATCCATTCAGCTGTTTTTTTAGCTTCTTCCACATCAGGAACTATTCCGTCGGACCCCTTTGTTATAGGAACTTTATTTTTAATAGCCGTTTCCCTTGCAGTCGCTTTATCTCCCATCATATTAATCAGTTCAGGCTTAGGCCCTATAAATACTATGTTATTCTGTGCACATATTTTTGCAAAAGAAGCATTTTCAGCTAAAAATCCGTATCCCGGATGAATTGCCTCACTCCCTGTTATTTGTGCCGCTGATATTATATTAGGAATTTTCAGATATGAATCCGCACTACTTGCAGGACCGATACAGACCGCTTCATCAGCCAGTTTCACATGGAGCGAATCCGAATCAGCTTCGGAATATACCGCAACTGTTTCTATCCCCAGTTCTCTCGCCGCTCTTATAATTCTTACTGCTATTTCTCCTCTGTTTGCTATTAATATTTTTTTAAACATTGCTCCTCCCAAAATTTATTTTCCGTGTAAAATTACTTTTGTTAAGTTACCGTATTACAATACTTCTATTACAAATAAGGATTTAGCATAATCCACCGTTGACTGGTCGGAAACGAGTATTTCTTTAAGTATACCGTCAACATTGGATTTAATATCGGTATCTATTCCTATTGTTCTGATTTTTGCCAATTTCATACCTTTGTAAACTTCCATTCCCTTTTCAAGTCTTTCAAGTATTATTTCACCGACATTTCGGGATTTTATAACTTCCTCTTTGATTGTACTTTCTATTTTTTCAACTTTTCCTGTTCTTTTTGTTTCCTGCTGTATTTCTTTTGAAGATGTTTCCGAATTAGTCAGAACAAGTTTTATTTTTCCGTATCTGACTTTCATTTCAGCCATTTCTTCCTGTTTCAGTATCTTCATCAGTTCCTTTATATCTCTAAGTTCCATTTCTCCTCCCATGAGTTTATTTATGAAATCTTTTTATAATTTTAACATATAGATTGATTTTTTTCAATCTAACGTATTTTTATTTTTTTTATCCCCACAAGTTCCGCCAGTTCCGCTAAAAATTTTTTTGATAAATTGACATTGTATTTTTTGTTCAATTTTATAATTTCCTTTTTATTTTCATCGGTATTTACTGCAAGGAAAACCTGATTGTCTCCTTTACTTTTTATTATGAGTTTTTTTATTTCGGAAACTTTTTCTTCACTTTCCCTGTCAATTAAAACATACAAATTCAGAAACTTATTTTCATTCAAATCGTCAATACCGTAAATTTCATTTGCCGTAATTGAATACCTGTTTCCTTCATTATTCAGGTATCCTTCTATTATCACAACTCCGTCTTCGATTATCTTATATCCCGATTTTATAAAATCCTTAGGGAAACATATAACTTCCGTTATTCCCGTAAAGTCTTCCAGTTCAAATTTTGCCATAGGCTCTCCTGATGTTTTCGTCACGATTTTATTTACATTTTTTATTATTCCTATTAGCCTTATTTTACCTGCCTTTCTTTTTTTATTTACGGTTTTTATATTTTCAAACTCTGAAATTTCCGTGTGTTCTATTATTTCAAACTGCTTTCTTTTTTCATCCATAGGATGACCTGACACATATATTCCGAGGTACTCTTTTTCATTTTTCAGTAAAGTCTTTCTCTGATATTCTTCAAGTTTTTCCATTTTAAATTCTCCGGCTTTTCGGCTTTTTCCTCCGAACAGTATCATTTGCAGGTCTTCTTCAGCCTCATATTTTTTCTGGCTCCATTCCATTACTTTATCAATAGACGAATACTTTTCATTTCTGTTTCCGTCAAGATTATCCAGACTTCCTGATAAAACAAGAGATTCCAGCTGTTTTTTATTAAGTCCTCTCTGTTTCATTCTATAGACAAAATCCTCGTAGGATTTAAAAATGCTGTTTTTTCTTTCTTCAATTATTTCCTTTACAAAATTTCCCCCTATTCCTTTTATGGCAACAAGTCCGAATCTTATGCCTGTTTCCTCCACTTTAAATTCATAATCGGATAAATTTACATCGGGAACTAGTATATTTATTTTTTTTTCTCTTGCTTCATTTATAAATAAGGACAGCCTTTCTATATTGTACATTTCCGTAGTCATTATTGCCGCAAAAAATTCTGTCGGATAGTTTGCCTTAAAATACGCAGTCCAATACACTATGAGAGCATAAGCCGCCGAATGGGATTTATTAAATCCGTATCCTCCGAACTTATCTATAAGGTTGTATATTTCATTTGCCTTTTTGGCGGTTACATTATTCTCCACGGCTTTTTTTACGAACTTTTCCCTGTTTTCCTCTATTATTTCAGGAATCTTCTTTCCTATTGCCCTTCTCAGTTCATCAGCTTCCCCTAAGGAATATTTTGCCATTTCATTGGCTATTTTCATAACCTGCTCCTGATACAATATGACACCGTATGTTTCTTCAAGTATTTCCTTTAATGAATCATCAGGATACTTTATTTTCGCCCCTGTATTTTTGGCAGCTATAAAGTCCTCCACCATTCCGCTTCGTAAAGGTCCCGGACGGTATAGTGCAAGAAGTGCCGTTATATCCTCAAATTTCTCTATTTTTACTTTTTTCATCAGCCTTCTTATACCTGACGACTCACACTGGAATATTCCCAGTGTATCTGCAGCTGTCATAAGTTTATAGGCATTTTCATTTTCAAGGTCTATATTTTCAAGCTTTAAACTTTTTCCAAGATTTTTTTCAATATTTTCTACGGTTTTTCTTAAAATGGTCAGGTTTTTCAAACCTAAAAAATCCATTTTAAGAATACCCAGTTCTTCAAGTTCTTTCATTTGATACTGAGTAGAAAGTACCTGAGTTTTTCCGTCAGAATAAGTAGGTATTTCTTCATCAAGTATATCTTTGGAAATAACTACCCCTGCCGCATGTACCGAGGCATGCCGTACTCTTCCTTCTATTTTCAGTGAATAATCGATTACCGTTCTGACTTCGGCATCTTCATCGTACATTTTTCTCAGATTACGGATAGTGTCAAGGGCTTTGTCCAGCTCCATATTAAAAGGTATCATTTTCGCAATTCTGTCAATTTTTTTAAGACTTATATTCAGTACACGCCCTACGTCCCTTATGGCGGCTCTCGCCTTTAAAGTTCCGAATGTTATTATATGGGCGACATGCTGAATACCGTACTTGTTTAATACATAATTTATAACGGTTTCTCTTTGTTCCTGATCGAAATCTATATCAATATCGGGCATTGATATTCTTTCAGGATTTAAAAACCTTTCAAAAATCAGATTATATTTCAAAGGATCTATTTCGGTAATATTGAGAGCATAGGAAACAAGACTCCCCGCTGCGGATCCCCTGCCCGGTCCCACATACACCCCCGCCTCTTTGGCAAATTTTATAAAATCCCATACTATTATGAAATATCCGTTATATCCCATGTCATTTATTACTTTAAGTTCGTAGTCCGCCCTTTGATAAACGTGTTCCATTCCTTTGGAAGAAAGTTTTTCCTTTACTTCTCTTTCCTGTTTTTCATCAGTTATTTCAATATTTTCCTTCAGATATTTCAAAACTGTGCCTTCATAGACAAGTTTTCTTATATAAAAACTTTCGCTGACTCCTTCAGGAAGCTCATATTCAGGAAATTTAAATACGTCAAATTCAAAGTCTATGTTACAGCTTTCAGCCAGATTAAAAGTATTTTCAATTCCTTTACGGAAAAAATCATCCTCTGCATTGGCAAAACTTTCTTTTATCTGCTCATAACTCTTTAAATACAGGTCATCATAAAATATATTTTCCTGAACGGTTTCTATTTTATTTCCTTCCTTTATTGAAGACATTATTTTCTGAAGTATTGCATCTCCGTTATTGGGATAGTATATGTCATTTGTTATTACATAAGGTATCCTCGTTTCCTTTATTATTTCCGAGAGACTTTTTCTTACATTTTCAAGTCTTTTTACTGCGGGAACTTCCATGAAAAAATTTTCTCCGAAATCCTTGTACAGTTTTAATGCGGCTTTTTTTGCTTCAGGATATTTGTATTCTATAATTCCTTCTGTTATTTCACTGTGTATCCCTCCTGAAAGAATATAAATATCATGAGAATATTCAAGCAGTTCCTCATATTTTATTTTATTTCTCCTCCTGTTGAATCTGCTGTATGAAAGAGAAGACAGCTTTGACAGGTTTCTGTATCCTTTTTTATTTTTTGCAATCAGTGTCAGAGAATATTCCCCTTCGGATACTATCCCGTCCAGAAAAACTTCCAATCCTATTATCGGTTTTATCCCTGATTTAATACACTTTTTATAAAACTCTACTGCTCCGAACATGGAAGTATCAGTAATAGCAAGAACTTCCACCCCTGCAGCACGGGATTTTTCCATATATTCATCGATTTTACCTACTCCTTCAAGAAGGGAATATTCGGTATGCAGCTTTAAATGTACCATTTTCTTTTCCATTATATCACCTTTATTATCGGTTATTTTACTTTAATCCGAAACAATATTTTCCAGCACATTGTAAATACCGTCATCATCATTGGACGATGTTATCCTGTCCATCGGAAACAGATTTTTCAGTTCTTCTGTAGCATTTCCCATTAAATATCCGTATTTTACACTTTTAAGCATTTCAAGGTCATTCCACTGATCGCCGAATGTCATTGCCTCGTCAGGAGAAATATCATATTTTTTAAGCATTTCCAAAACTGCCGTCCCTTTGTTAACTTCCTTATTCAGAACTTCCAAATATGTAGGCTGTGAAAATACAAAGTTTACATCTGATAGTTTTTCATCCAGTTCCTTTTTCAGCTCTGTCAGTATTCCGTTATCTGCCAGAAACAGTCCTTTTGTGGAAGTTTTTCCTGCAAACTCGTCAAAATTCACCAAACAGTAGGGTATCCCTACCCGCTCGGCATAACCTGTTCCTTCTTCATCTTCCTGTTCTATATACAGCTCGTCATCATTGTAAAGGTTCAGGTGTATCCCTTTTTCTCTCGATATCTCTATTATTTTCCTTACATTTTCTTCACTTACAGGCTTTTCATAAACTGCCTCTCCTGTTTCGGGGATAACTATTCTTCCTCCGTTATAAGTAATAACGGGAGTTGTAATACCCAGTTCTTTTACGAAAGGATATGAAGATTTAAAACTTCTTCCTGTGGAAATAAATATTTTAATTCCTTTTTCTTCAAGTTCCTTTAACTTATCCTTTAATTTCTCGGATATTGTATGGTTACTTTTTAAAAGCGTTCCATCCAAATCCATAAATACAGCTTTTATTTTCATTCGTCCTCCTGTTTTTCTAATTCCGTATATTTCCGTTTTCTTGATAGTACAGCTCCATATCGAGAATATCCACATCCATATCTACATTTTCCATAGCGTTTCCGTTTTCATCTTTTATGCTGTTTTTTGTGAAAAACAGTATATCCGTATAAAAGTCCGTAAACGAATATTTACTGTCATCACTGAAAATACTTTCATATTTTTCGGACAGTATACTGTTTAATCTGTAAAAAACGGACTTTGTTTTATAATTAGTTACAATTCTTTGGGATACGGACATTTTTTTCAGATCTGCCTTCAATTTTCTGAGAAATTCTTTTTCGCCTAAAATATCAAGCATTTCAAATAATTTTACAAAAGTTTCATATTCTCCCGTTTTTCCGTATTTCATATATATTTTTAAAAATTCCTCGGGCTTTTTAAGATTGGTTAAAAATTCGTTATACTTCCGTCTTATTAAAATTTTTCTTATATTGTAATATCTGTTTTCATTAGGAAAAAATAAGGAAGACGGTAATTCACCTGAAATTATATTCTCATATTTTACTGACTTCCCTTCCTGTAAAAGATACTTTTCAATTTTAAATATATAAAAAAACTCATTCTGTATTTTTTCATATATATTTAAAAATTTATTTTTTAAACTTTCCCATTCGTCATTTCTTTTTTCCAAAAGAGAAATAATGGGTAAAAACACTTCTATAATATAATTTAAAACCGACATTTCGGAAATTTCACAAATATTTCCGTTTTTTATATTTTCGTACTCAAGAATAAAGTCAAATATTCTACTTACTTTGAAATATTCTAAACAGTCACTGTATTTCTGAGGAAGCATATTGACTTTATTTATAAAATATCCCACTATTTTTCTATATTTACTTTCATACCATTTTTCAGGTGTTCCGCACTTTTTAACATCTTCAATAAGAAATTTATTATAATTGAAATTTATTCCGGTGAGTTCGTGTAATCTTTCATTTATAACTGTTTCTTCCTGTGAATGTACCAGTTCATCATCAATTTTTTTTAATTTTCTGCAGCATTCCCTCATTTCTTCCCCGTCAATCAGACATTTATAATTTAAACCGTTATTTTCATTTGTTTTAACCATATTTATAAAATCGATTGTACTGAAAAGATAGCCTGTATTTTTCCCTCTGTCTTTACTCAAAAAATATTTATGATCTAAGGTAAACAGGAAGATATCATTAATATTTTCACCGTTAAAATTTTCAAGTATGCTATTTTTCTTTATTAACGTTTTTACAGGTATAAATATATTCCTGTTCCAATTTTCGGCAGCTTTTTTATAATCTGTTTCTTTATTTCTTCTTTTATGAATAAAATTCATATAATTTCCGATTTCATTTCTCAAATATTTATATTTGGAAGGATTTGTCAAAATGACATTTTCTATTCCCGTTTCCTTTTCAAAAAGCATACTTTCTCTGTAAATAATTTCATCCGTATCATCTCTGGAAGGAAGAAATTCCTCCACTTCGGCTTCAATTGAAACAAAATTCATAAACTTTGCAACGGAAATTCTGTGATTCCCGTCATAAACGTAATAACTGTCCTTTATTTTATATAAAGTTACGGGAGGCAGCATGCTTTCATTTACATATCCTATATATATGCTCATCCATCTCTGTTTGATTATATCCTTTACAGGTACAAAATTTTTATCAAAATCGGTATACTTTTCTACACTTCCCACTATTTTTTCCAAAGGAACTTCCTTTACTCCAATATATACACTGTTATAGGCATTTTCTTTTTTCTGAACTTCAGCAAAAGATTTCAGATTTTCCCTTTTTTTCAATCTAAAAAATCCTTTTGATGATTTTAAAAATTTTTTATATGCTTCATCCGCTTCAAATAACCGGGCAGAGCTTTTATCCATATTTCCGTTCCTCCGATAATATTATTTTTCAATGGTAAATATTCTGTATCCGAATGTGTTTGAAACAGTCGTTTCCCCGACCTTTGTATCCTGATGGTTCATAAAATTGGGCAAATGAATATGTCCGTGTATCCAGAGTCTTGGTTTAAAATATTTTATAACCGTACGGAACACTTTAAACCCGTTATGTACACCGTCATTTACATCATGTATTCCTTCAGGAGAAGCATGGCTCAAAACTACGTCCACTCCTTTCAGAAGATGAAAAATATTTTTGAATATTCTCATTTTCATCTGTTTTTCAGTATACTGATGTTCCTTGAATGAATAGACTTTACAACCGTCCAGCCCTAAAATCCTGAGTCCCTTGTATTTTAAAAATTTCCCGTCTATAACTTTGGCGAATGTAATAGGATAGTCCTTATGATAAATATGATTTCCGTTTACGCATATTATATCTTTATTTAATACGGATACGAGAAAATCGATATATCTGTTTGAAACATCCCCCGCAGACATTATAAAGTCAATATCCTTAAATCTCTGTTTTAAAAAATCCTCTTCCATATTGCTCAGTATTTCAATATCACTTATACATAAAAATTTATATCTTCTTTTAATGACTTACTCTCCTCTTTCTATCTTTACGATCTCTTTTAAATTATCTATAAAATAGTCGATTTCTTCCATTGTTGTATATTTTCCGATACTTACTCTGAATGAGTTTTTCAGCTCCTCTTTTGACAGCCCCATTTCTTTCAATACATGGGAGTCTTCATGAGCTCCCGACATACAGGCTGAACCTCCGCTGACACATATTCCTCTCAGATCAAGGGCAATAAGCATCGTCTGTACATCACAGCCCTTTATGCATATATTGGAAATCATATTTATTCTGTCGGCTTTTTCACCGTTTATTTTCAGTCCTTCTATTTCATCTTTCAGACGTTTTTCCATATATATATGAAGCTTTTTTTCCTTTCCGTCCTGTTCATGCATTGTCCTGTACATTTCCTCCATTGCCGTTCCGAGCCCGATTATTCCCTGTATATTCTCAGTTCCTGCTCTCCTGTTTCTTTCTTGGGAACCTCCCCATATTTCCTTTTCCACGAGAAAATTTTTATCAAGGAATATAAATCCGATACCTTTCGGACCGTAAAATTTATGAGCCGTAGCTGTCAATGCACTTACTCTTATATTTTTAGGAAATATAATTTCCTTTCCTACTGCCTGAACTGCATCAGTATGAAAAAGAACACTTGTTCCTTCAAGTATTTTACCTATTTCTTCTATAGGCTGTTTTACTCCTGTTTCATTATTTACGTACATTATTGAAACCAGAACCGTATCTTTTCTTATGGATTTTCTCAGCTGTTCAATATTAATGACACCTTTACTGTCGACATCTATATACGTTACTTCATATCCTTCCCTTTCCAGCTGCTGACACGTTTCCAGAACAGTGGAATGTTCCACTTTCGATGTTACAATATGTTTTCCCTTATATCCGTAGGCATTTAAAGCCCCTCTTAAAATAAGGTTATTTCCTTCCGCCCCTCCTGATGTAAATATTATTTCATTGGATTCCACTCCGAGACAGCCTGCTATTGTATTCCGTGTTTTTTCCATTATACCTTTTGCTTTTTGACCCAGTCTGTGAGTTGAAGACGGATTGGCATAAATTTCTTCATAAGATTCCGTAATTTTTTCCATAACTTCGGGCATCATTTTAGTTGATGCCGCATTGTCCAAATAAACTAATTTCAAATTGTTTCTCCTCTTTTCTCTTCTCCTCTTTGCCGTTTCCTCTCCAAAAGCCGTTTTATCCTATTTATTTACTATTCTGGATATTCAGTATATAATCATCTTTCAAGTCATTTTTTATTACTTGTAGTATTTCCTGATTATCATTTACTTCACCGTCTTCAGATACGAGTCTTACAAGATTTTCATCAAAATCAAAATAATATTTTGCTTCTTCTGTTTTTGATTTTTTCAAATCAAAATATTCTGTATCTCCGCTTTCTTTGGCTTTTTTCTCAGTCCATCCCACAGGTCGGTTATATGTTATCTTTTTCTGATACAGATAATATATTTTTCCGTCTTTTATATAAAATTCCTGAATTAATCTTCCCGTTTCGGCAAAATGTCTGACTGTAAACTTCTTCATTTCCTTATTTTTGTTATAATAGCTTATATATTCACTTTCTTTTTTTCCGTCGGATTTTATTTTTTTACGTAAAGTTTTATCTTTATCGGTTTTTATTACTTCTTTTTCCGTTTCTCTTATTATTTTTTCAATATCTCCGCTCACAATATTTCTTTTCTTCACTGCAGTTGTACTTTTATTTCGGGGGTTCGGATTTTTTACCGCACAGCTCAAAGTAAAAACTGCTGCAAATATTAATATCGCCGTAAATTTGTTTCTGTTTTCCCTGAATATTTCAGTACCGCACTTTTTATTCATATATATTTCACCGTCCCGTTATTTGTTTAAATTTCGGACTTCCGACATTTCCGATTTTAATATTTTTTTGAAAAATCATTTATAAAATCATCTATTGTAAGAATATCCCGACACATGGAAAGCTCATTTGCCAGGTCACTTATATACGGACGTTTTATCTTCCCTCTTGCAAGTATGTCTTCTTCCTTGAAAATATCTCTTTTATTACCGTCGGCAATTATTTTTTTATTTGCCATAACTACCACTCTGTTAAAATTATTTACTACAAATTCCATGTCATGAGTAATTGTAATTAAAGTTTTTCCCTGTTCAAGGAGTTTTCCTGTCAGTTCATTCAGTATTGTTATCCCTTTTAAATCCTGACCTGCAGTAGGCTCGTCCATTACAATGACATCAGTTCCCATTGCTATTATTGAAGCTATTGTAACAAATTTTCTCAGAGAATACGGTAAATTATAGGGATTTTCTCTTATGTAGCTGTTCAGTTGCGTCATTTCCACTGCCTGCTCAGTCATTTTTTTTATTTCACTTTCAGAATATTTCAGTTTTTTAGGTCCGAAAGCTATTTCATCATAAACATTATTATGAAAAATCTGATCCATCGGATTCTGAAATACATATCCTGCTTTCCTGCTCATTTGTGCAGTCGTATAATCTTTGGTATTCCAGTCTCCTACAATAACATCTCCTTTTACTGGTTTTAAAAGACCGTTCAGCATTTTTACCGCAGTAGTTTTCCCTGCCCCGTTCTGACCGATAATTGCTACATTTTCTCCTTTTTCTATATTTAAGGATATGTCATCCACCGCTGCTGTTCCGTCAGGGTAAATAAAACTAATCCTATCCATTTTTATAAAGCTCATTCAGTTTCCTCCTGATTTCGGTAATACTTAATTCTGCTTCTTCATCACTTATTTCCTGTCGATAATTTTTCTGAATTCATTTAATGCCTCAGTCTTTGTTACAGGTATTTCTTCAAATTTTACTTTATCTTCAAAATTTTCCGACAGTTTATAGGCAAGCATCGTATACTGAGGTATTCCTATTCCCTTTTCCACGAGAACCTTATTTTTCAGTACATCTTTCGTTTTTCCTGTTAAAATTATTTCTCCTTCATCAAGAACAATAACTTTTTCAGCATATTCACCGATCAGCTCTATTTTATGCTCTACAAGAATTACTGTTTTTCCCTTTTCCGAAAGCATGTTTATTATTTTAAAAATTTCTTCAGTCCCTTGAGGATCCAGTTGGGATGTAGGCTCATCAATTATAAGTATTTCAGGATCCATTGCTATTATTGAAGCAAAAGCGACCTTTTGTCTCTGACCTCCCGACAGTTCATAGGGATTTTTATCTTTCAAATGCTCTATTTGAAGTAATTTTAATACTTCTTCCACTTTATCCCTTATATAATCCACTTCCATTCCGAGATTTTCCAGACCGAATGCCGTTTCCTCAAAAACCGTTTCTTTTACACCGCTTATCTGAGTAAAGGGGTTTTGAAATACAAAGCCTATTTTCTTGGCAATTTCTTCAGGTGAATATTCTGACAGCTTTCTGTTTTCAACTATTACTTCTCCTGACAGTTCCCCTTTATAAAAATCGGGAATAAAACCTCTCAATAAATTACAGAGAGTAGTTTTTCCACTTCCGTTTTTTCCGATAACTGCCCAAAATTCTCCTTTTTTTATGTCAATATTTACATTTTTCAATATCTGATTTTCAGATAGAGGATATTTATAATTTATATTTTTTAATTTTAAATATTCCATAATTTCCTCCAGACAATGCACAATATAATAAAAATAATTAACAATATTCTGAACAGTAAGTCATAGGGAGGTTTTTCAATATCATACAGTCTCGTCTTTCTCACTCCTGATGAAAATCCTCGTGCTTCAAGGGTAATAGCCCTTTCTTCGGTATTTTCTATGGAAGAAAGTATAAGAGGAAAAAATACCGGAATAAATGCTTTTGCTCTTACAAAAACATTACTTTCAGTTTCAACTCCCCGTGCCCTCTGGGATTCCATTATTACATTCGTTCTTTTCATCATTTCAGGTATTATCTGCAAGGTAAGCATTACTACATAAGCCGCCTTTGAATTCAGCCCTGCTTTTTCAAGAGAAATTACGAAATCCTTTATCGGAGTTATTTGAAAAAACATTGTAAAAGCGGAAACAAAAGCCGTAATTTTAGAAGTCAGATTTAGCCCTTTCATAATCCCTTCTCTGTAAATGGAAATAAATCCCAACTTGAACCACACTTCCCCTTTAGGAATAAGTACTCCCTGTATAATAAAAATTATAATAAAAAGCAGAACCAGACTTTTAAATACCTGTTTCATATATTCTTTCAGTTTTCCGCAGAAATAGGCTATTATACCGCATATTAAAAACATTGAATACGAATATATATAACCCGGTATAATGAATACCGACACTATTAGAGTAAAAGTCAGCAGTAATTTTGTAGTCGGATAAAGCTTTCTGAATATATTTTTTTCCATATTCATCATTCATCTCCCTATTACACTTAATTTTTGGATTTATTTATATATTTCTCTCCATACTTGAATTTTACAAGATATCTTGATGACATACTTCCCAATATTAAAATACAGATTATTACAGTTACAAGCTTGTCTGCAAACTCCGTTATTATGGAGGAACTTATAACCGCCGACCATATCTGCTGCCCTGATGCCAGAAACAGTGCAGTTATGGAAGAAGTCATATTCCCTGTAACTCCTCCGAATACTAATACTGTTATCGGTGCTGAAATAACTACCGCAACTGTTGTAAGTACCAACGAAGAAATTACAATTTTCATTATATTGTTTCCGAATTTAAACCTTGTCAGAAATCCCGCCGCCAATGCCAGACCTACGGAAGTAGGAATATATGCCAGAAAAACAGGGTCAAATATTCCGCTTACCACACTCGTAAGTACAGCAGCTATAGCTCCTATCCAAGGACCTGCAAGAAAGCTTATAAAAACTGTTCCCACTGTATCCAGAAATATCGGAAGATTAAGCAGTTTTACAAGACCAAATCCTGCCATATTTATTGCTACGGCAACAGGTATTAACAAAATCGACATTAGCGAAAAATCTTCTTTTATACTTTTCATATCAGTTTCCTCCTATTTTTTATTATTTATTTTTCTCTTTCATTGAGCCACTTCAGTATTTCATCATAAATCATATATTTATTTATTTCATTTAATGATTCATGTCGTCCTTTGTCATTTGCAATTATATTAATTCTTCTTTTCTTTTTTCTCAGAACAGATAAAATTTTATTTACATGTTCTATATCCATAGCCCTGTCTTCAGTTCCGTGTACTATAAGAATATTTGCATCTGTTCTTATTTTTTTATATTTTCCGTTTATAAACCCCATTACTTTCAATATTCCCGAAAAAACTTTGGTCGAAAGAGGATATCCGCAAAAATCACTTTCTTCATATTTTCGGGCTTCTTCGGTATTTCTTGTCAGCCAGTCGAATTTTGTCTGATTCGGAGCAAAAAAAGCATTATATTTTTTAAATTCCTTATTAAAAAATGATTTTTTCTTAAAAACCAGCATTCTTTCAAAAACAGAAAGAAGTTTTCCTTTAAAAACATCGGATTTTTTCTTTAAAGGAAATCCTGATAAGACAAAATATTTATAATTATTTTCAATAACCCACTGAGCAGTTATCAATGCTCCCATACTGTGACCGAATATTGTTGTATTTTCAGGTTTTACACCTCTTGGAAGAAGCTCCTTTTCAAAAAAAATATCTATATCCTTAAAAACACCGTTTATTCCGTATTTTCCGAAATCTCCTATTTCACCTGTTTTAAGTTCCCCATGCCCTCTAATTTCAGGAATAAAAACATTATAACCGTTTGCACATAAAAAATTACCGAATTCTTCATATCTTGATACAGGTTCTGCAACTCCGTGCAATATAACTATATCATTTTTAAACTGTTCTCCCCTATTTGATCTGAAATACAAATAAGGGATTTGTGTTCCGTCAAAACTTTCAAAATATCTCTTTTCCATTTATTTTCCTTTCTTCATTCCGCATTCTATTTAATATTTTATTTTTAAATAATAAATTTTTATTTTTTTCTTTCCTGAATTTTTTTAACAACTTTTATTGTTATTTTTCTCGGAAAAAATTTAGAACCGATTACAGCCAGTTTATTTATAAATCCGGGAATAATAATTCTTTTCTTTCTCATAAAGTCTCTATATCCTATTTCTGCAACTTTTTCAGCAGACATTACTTTCATTCTGGAAAATAATCCTGCTTCGGTTAAATTTGAACATTTTTCAAATTCAGTTTCAGTAGGTCCCGGACAAAGTACCGAAATATATACTCCCGTATTTCTCAGCTCCTCTCTCAGAGCTTCTGAAAAAGAAAGAACAAATGCTTTGCTGGCATAATATGTGGCCATAAGAGGACCGGGCTGAAATGCTGCAACAGACGCCACATTTAATACTCCGCCACTGCCTTTTTCCAGCATTTTATCAAGAAAAATTTTAGTAAGCTCGACTAATGTCTTTATATTTAAATTTATCATTTTATTATTTCTTTCCATTTCTTCATGGGAATATTCTGCAAATTCTCCGTATATTCCTATCCCTGCATTATTAACCAGAAAATCAATTTCAATATTTTTCCTTTCCAGAATATCCGATAAATCATATGCTGAATTTTCCTTTGACAAATCAATACACACCGTTTCGATTAACAAATCAGGATTTATATTCTCCAATATTATATTTTTCAATTTTTCCAATTTTTCGCTTCCTCTTGCTGCAAGTACAAGATTATAACTGTTTCCTGCGTATATTTTTGCCAGCTCATAGCCTATTCCGCTACTTGCTCCTGTTATTAAAACTGTTTTCATAAATAAAACTCCTGTGAAATATTACTTTCATTATACCAAAAAAAGAAATAAAAAGAAATAAGAATATTAAAGAAAGGATGTAGTAAAGAGAGTGTCAGATAAGTCAAAAATAATTCTCCAACTATACCAATTATATATTTTTAGATGTTATTTTACTAATTTTATAAAAATAGAAAATATATAAATTTGTGATTGAATATGTTTTTACAACTTATGAAACAGATATTGTAAAATTAGAAAGAAATTTAAAAAGAGAATTTTAAATAAGTATGTTGAAGGATAAACTTATTTAACATTATTAAATAGACTTAAAAATCATAAATGGTTCATAGAATATATACATAATCATATATTTAAAGAATTAATTGAAGCATTGCATATAAGCTGTCTCATAAGGTATATATATTTTTATTGACATCCCAAAATTAATAGATAGATGTATACAACTTCATTCATTTGCAGTAAGATGTTTGTAGCTCATAGAATTATTTCCGTTAAATACTTTAT
>JAUNKI010000220.1 GCA_030532815.1 Leptotrichiaceae bacterium | reverse complement strand
AATAAATTAAAAAAGGTACTTGACAAAACGCTTTCTGGTAAAAGAAATAATTTTCATAATATGACAATAGATGTCGAGTTATTGTGGTATAATAAACATAGGAGATGTTAAGATAATGAAAGATAGTAGACTATTTAGAATGTTATATTATATTTTAGAAAATGGCAAAGTTACGGCAAATGAACTCGCAGATAAATTTGAAGTGTCAGTCAGAACGATTTATCGAGATATTGATTCTATCAGTAGTGCAGGTATTCCCATTTATGCTACACAAGGAAAGGGAGGCGGAATAGAAATTGCCGAAGACTTTGTACTGAATAAATCATTGCTTTCTGAAAATGAAAAACAGCAGATTATGTCAGCACTTCAAGGATTGGATAATACAACTAAGCAATATGAGAATGAGCTTCTGACAAAACTGTCTGTACTTTTTAAAATGAAAAATACTAACTGGATAGAGATAGACTTTAATAATTGGCAAAACAACAGGCTGTATGAGAAAACATTTAATGATATTAAATCTTCAATTTTAAGTAAGAATATTATTTCATTCTCATATTTCAGTAGCAATGAAGAAGAAACAAACCGTAGCGTTAAACCTGTGAGATTATTTTTTAAGAGTCAGGATTGGTATTTATATGCCTTATGTTTACTTAGAAATGATTTCAGATATTTCAAATTATCTCGGATAAAGAATTTGGAAATCCATGCTGAAAAATTTGAAGACAGTTTTGAAGATACAATACTCAAAAAAGAAATTCCATATGAAAATACAGTACGTATAAAGGTTAAGTTTGATAGAAGAGCAGCCTTTAGAGTGTATGATGAGATAAACGAGGAAATCACAGAAGATGATGACGGAAATCTGTGTACTGAAATAGAAATACCGAATGACTACAATCTATACAACTATATTTTTTCTTTCGGAGATAGTGTAGAAGTGTTAGAGCCGAAAGAAATACGACTGAAGATTAAAGAAATGATAAATAAAATGGCAGAAAAATATATAACTTGACAAATGGTGTCAGGTATCTTCCGGTATAATAGAATTAACAAAATACAAAGGAGGATTGAATAATGAAATACGAATGGAAAAAACAGGAAAAAAATTTTTATGCTGTAAAACAAGTGCCGATAGTCTTAGAAGTTCCAAAACAAAAATTTATTTTGATAAAAGGGAAAGGTAATCCAAATGAAGCAGATTTCTCAGATAAAATATCCGCATTATACTCCCTTGCCTATGCCATTAAAATGCTGTTTAAGACTATAATGAAAAATAAATCTGATTATGAGTTTACAGATTTTACGGTATATCCATTAGAGGGCCTTTGGGAAAAAGGTGAAGGGGAGGAGTTTGATAAAAGTAAACTGAAATACACGCTGATGATTAAACAGCCTGATTTTATTACACAGGAGATATTTACAAAAGCATTTGAAAATGTAAAAAAGAAAAAGCCTAATGACTTATATGATGAGATAAGTTTCAAGGAAATAGAAGACGGTAAGGTTATTCAGATTTTACACATTGGAAGTTACGATGATGAACCTAAATCATTTGATATGATGGATAAGCTTACAAGTGAACTTAACCTTACAAGAACAAGTGATTTCCACAGAGAAATATATTTAAGTAATAAAAACAGAACATCTGAAGACAGACAAAAAACTATATTAAGATATTCGGTAAGATAGGAGGAACTTATTATATTAAGACCAGAAGTAAAAAAATATTTAATGATTGCTGTCGGAAATGATTATGAAAAAC
>JAUNKI010000219.1 GCA_030532815.1 Leptotrichiaceae bacterium | reverse complement strand
TGTAGCCGATAGCAGGAGTGTGAGGGCGGCAATGAGCCCTCACGGAGAAAAAGTTGTTGACAAAATATATAAAAAACATATATTATGTAAATATAATTTCAATTATCGGAAGGGTTTTATGAAAATAATTATTCAAAGAGTTAATAAAGCTAAAATGTTCGTTAACGGATATTTTAAATGTGAAATAGGAAAAGGAATAGTAGCTTATATAGGCATAACGCATAATGACGGAATAAAAGATACAAATTACTGTGTTGATAAGCTGATTAATCTCAGAATTTTTGATGACAGTGACGGAAAGATGAACTTATCGGTTCAGGATATAAAAGGTGAACTTTTAATTGTAAGTAATTTTACTGTTTATGGAAATACTAAAAAAGGACGACGACCTGATTATTTAAATTCCGCTCCGGCAGAAAAAGCAAAGGAAATATATAATTTATTTCTCGAAAAGCTCTCTGATACGGGTATTTCTTTCGGGACAGGAGAATTTCAGGAACATATGGAAATTTATTCTGAAAATGACGGTCCTGTTAATTTAATAATAGAATCTTAAAAATGGAATTATTTTTATAAAATCGGAAAGGAAACATAAAAATGAACAGAAAAAAAACAGTTTTAATATTATTGTGTCTTTTCTTTGTTTTAAGCTGTTCAAGTTTAAATAATAAAGCAAAATCAGGAAAAGGTAAAAATACGGGAAAAATATCTACTGAAGAACAGATAGTCGGAAACAGACTTAAAGAACTGAAAAGAGAACAGGATAAAATTCTCTCGTCAGGTACTGCCGAAGAAATTGACAGAGTTATTTTGGAAAATGAACTTTTAAAATCTTTTAATAACTGGAAAGGTACAAAATATGCATGGGGAGGAGATTCTTCAAGAGGAATGGACTGTTCGGCATTGACAAGAAGAGTGTACAGGGAAGTTTTTGGGTATGAACTTCCAAGAGTTTCGGCAGATCAGGTAAAAGTAGGAAGAAAAATATCCGTAAGTAATTTAAAACCGGGAGATATACTTTTTTTCAGACCTGAAAACAGAGTAAATCACACAGCCGTTTATCTTGGAAATTCTTTATTTATAAATGCCTCCACATCAAAAGGAGTAGTTCTTTCATCACTTGAAAGCTCCTATTGGGGGAAATATTTTAAATATGCAGTAAGAGTAGAGCAGGCAAGAAAGTCATAAAGCTGAATGACAGTCAGTGTATCGGGTAAAATATAATAAATTGTTTTCAGTCAATTATAAATACATTACAGGAGGAGAAATAACGCCTATAAAAATACTGCATGATTTACCGACAGTAAATAATTTTAGCTGAAGAAAATATATTCGTAATGAATGAAAATCGGGGATTATCTCAAAATATCCGACCTTTAAGGTTTGTTATTGCAAATCTGAGCCGACGAAAATTGAAATGGAAACTCTCAGCTGTTGAGGTTTTTAAGCAATACTACCCTTCAGATTGAGATTAAGTTTTTGAAAACGGATACTTATGTTTCCAAAAATATATCAGAGGAGCATATGAAAAATTTTTATAAAACATTTGATGATATAAAGCGAAGAGAAATTTGATGCTCTTATAAGTACCGGAGCACTGGTAGAGACACTGTCTTTTGAAAAGGTTGATTACTGGCAGGAACTTAAGGAAATAATGGAATGGAGTAATAAACATGCATTTTTCGTTTTACATGTATGCTGGGGACAGGTGGGACTTTATCATGATTACGGGATTTTTAAATACAATCTTGATGAAAAGGTTTTCGGAATATTTCCTCTGGA
>JAUNKI010000218.1 GCA_030532815.1 Leptotrichiaceae bacterium | reverse complement strand
TGAAAGGGAGTAGTTTCATAACCTCTAAGTGTAAGCATACAAAAATAAAGAGCATATATTTCATTTATAGTAAATATAATGGGATCAAGTACTCTTTTACTTAAAATTCTGTAGCCTCCGTTTCTTCCTTTTTCAGAATAGACAGGTAATCCGAGTTTTTCAAGAACTTCTATATCTCTTAATGCGGTACTTCTGGAAATACTGTATTTTTCCATTATATCCTTTAAATTAAAATAACTCTTTTTATTAAAATACATTAACATGTCATTTATGCGTTCAGATTTATTCATTTTTCCTCCTATTTAAAAATAATATCAAATAAAAGTTTCATAATCTGACACTTTTTTATATTATACTTTATATAGACTAAATATGAAAGGAAAAAATAATGAAAAGAAAATATTTTATTTCAGACAATCTGAAATTATCCTATCTTGATAATGAATTAACAGAAAACCCTGTTATTATCTGCCTTCACGGACAGTTTGGAAATGCACGGTATTATTCAAATATTTTAGAGTTCAAAAATTATCATGTATTCAGTTTGGATTTTAGAGGTCACGGTTTTAGTGAACATTCAAAATGCGGGAATTACAAAGTTTCTGATTTTTTAAATGATTTTTCAGTTTTTCTGAATCATATCGTAGAAAATGAAAAAGTTACAGTTATAGGGCATTCTTTAGGCGGATTAATTGCTTATTATGCAGCTGCTCTGTATCCGAGCATTGTCAATGTTATTTCTGAAGATATAGGAGTTCTTATAAATGAGGATATTTCATTTACTAAAGAAATTTCCGATTATGAAATGAGTTTAAGAAATCTTGAAAAAAATTTGAAAAATTTAGGTATCACAGAATCTGCTTATTTTCTTGAAAGTGCAGTTGAAGATGAAAAAGGATGGAAATTCCGTTTTGATAAAAATAATATTTGGAAACCTGAAAATACTTTGAACGGTAATTATTGGGACATTTTTCTGAACAGCAACTGTCCTATGCTTTTAATACATGGACGGCAGTCATGGGCTGTATCAGATAAGGAAATCTTTGAAATGGAACAAAAACGTCCAAATACAAAAGCCGTAATAATTGAAAATGCTTCTCATGGAGTAAATCTGGACAATCCTGACGAATTTATTAAAAATATTATCAGATTTTTACGGTTAAATCCTTTTTAAGTTTAGAAATTACAGTATTTTAATTTATTAACCTGTATTTTTATTAAAATCTATTTTATTTGAAAGATTTAGGAAATATACTTATTACACTTATTTTTTATAAATGTATCTGAAAATTGGAGTATGTCTGAAAACTCAAAACACACAGTATTTTCAACATTTTTTTATTTTTTAAATTAGTAGATTAGCAAAATTATAATAAAATCGATATTCCTTTATTTATACTATTTTAAAATATCCGTTAAAAATCCCTCATTTTGACATTTTTCAGACACACTCTGGCAAAAGCCGGTAATATAAATTAATTTTTTTTATTTTACAGTAATTCTCTAGGTTGTCTCATAAAGTGCAAAAGTATATTTAATCATAAATTTTATATATTTTTTCATTGATATAAAATCAGTAAAAACAGCATTTTTAAATTTTTAAAAATATATAATACTTATAGTTAGAGAATTATTTTTGACTTATAATCCCCCCTTATAAATCCTAAATACTTTAAATTTTTAGACATTCATTAAATAAATCGGAGATATTTTTAAGAGAGTTTCACTAAAAATCACGACTTATTTTAAAAACAGTTCGGCAACTGCCAGAAACACTTCACCTAAAGCTAT
>JAUNKI010000018.1 GCA_030532815.1 Leptotrichiaceae bacterium | reverse complement strand
ATACTTTAAGAATAGATAAAGCATGCGAGCTGCTTCTGACCACTGATAAAAGTATAATTGATATTTCTTTTGAATTAGGATATAATACCGTTAAAACATTTAACAATAATTTTTTTAAGTTAAAAAATATAACACCTACGGATTTGAGGAAAAACGTAAAAATAGGTGTTTAAATTATAAATTCACATTTAACATTTAACGGAAATGGAGGAAAAATGAAACCGGTAATTATTAAAGTTGAAGAGGAACTGAAAAAAAATATTGGGGAAATATTCGGAAAAGAATTTAAAAATATTGATATAGAAGTTCGATATACTTCCAAAAAGGAAATTGCCGATTTTCAAACAAATTTTGCCCTTGTAAATTCAAAAAAAATAGGAAAAAGTCCGGAAAAAATTGCAGAGGAAATAATAAAAAAATTTAAAAACTGTAATATTATAGACAGACTTGAAATTGCAAGTCCCGGATTTTTAAATATATTTATAAAAAATACAGAAATTATTAACAAAATAAAAAAAATAGGTTCTGAAAAATATGATTTTCCAATTGATATATCAAAAAAGACAATAATAGATTATTCTTCACCGAATATAGCAAAAAGAATGCATATAGGCCATTTACGAAGTACAATAATCGGGGATTCTTTAAAGCGTATATTGAAATATGTAGGTTTTAAAGTGTCAGGGGATAATCATTTAGGAGACTGGGGAAGCCATTTGGGAAAGCTGATAGTCGGTTATAAAAAATGGCTGGATAAGGAGGAATATGAAAAAAATCCTATAGATGAACTGGAAAGAATATATCTGAAGTTTTCTGAAGAAGCACAGTTAAATCCTGAATTGGAAGTGTCGGCAAAAGAAGAGTGGATAAAGTTACAGTCAGGTGATGAGCAAAATGTGAATTTGTGGAAAAGCTTCGTGGAATATTCATTAAAGGAATTTGAAAAAATTTATAAAAAATTGGACATAAAATTTGATATGTACAACGGAGAGTCATTTTATATAAAAATGATACCTGAAATACTGGAAATGCTCAAAAAAAAGAAAATAGCCGTAAATGATGAGGGAGTGCTTACGGTATTTTTTAATGAAAAAGAAAAATTAAGCCCATGTATTGTACAAAAAAGAGACGGTAACAGTCATTTATATTCATCTACGGATTTGGCTACATTTAAATACAGAAAAGACGTGCTGAATGTAGATAAGGCTATTTATGTGATGGATGAAAGACCGAAAGAACATTTCAGACAGGTTTTCAGAATATCGGAAATGATAGGAAAACCTTATGATTATGAAAAAATTCATGTCTGGTTCGGAATTATGAGATTTGAAGATGATGTTTTTCCATTTGAAAATGAAGGGAGACTTATTGATGTACTGTATGAAGCTGTAGAAAAAGCGAAAAAAATTATTAATATAAAAAATCCTGAATTATCAGAAAAGGAAAAAAGTGAAATAGCTGAAATAGTCGGTATAGGAGCTTTAAAATATTTTGACCTGAGCCAGAACAGAATGACACCTATTTCATTTTCATGGGATAAGGTTTTAAATTTTGAAGAAAATACTTCTCCCTATTTACAGTATACATACGCCAGAATAATGTCCATATTCAGAAAATTGGGGAAAAATAGCAGAAATTATTTTGAAAATAACGATTTACTGTCCAAAGAGCTTAATAAAAATGAAAGAGAACTTGCTTTGATATTACTGAAGTTTCCTTATGCAGTTTTAAAATCGTGTGAAAATTATAAACCTAATATTATTGCCGATTATCTTTTTGAAACGGCTAAAATTTTCAATACATTTTATGCTTCGGATTCAATAGTGAAAGAAGAAAATATAAATAAATTTAATACAAAATTGCTGCTTGCTGAAAAAACGGCATATATAATAAAAGAAGGATTGGATTTATTGGGGATAAAGGTAGTTGAAAGAATGTAGGAGTTAAAATCTGCGGTGAAATATTTTATCTTAATTTGAATTATGAAAGAGAGTGATAATATGAAAATAGCTCATTTTGGAGTTGAAGAATGGCTGAATGTGTGGGAAAATGAAGCAACTTATGATATTGCAGGAAGTTCCATAGCATCATTTACTTTGGATGAAATCATATCAATAGGAAATAATACGAAAGAAGAGTTTTTTCAGGAGTTGATAACAAGGAAAATGAATTACGGCTGGATTGAAGGCTCACCTGAATTTAAGGAGCAGGTAAGCATGCTTTATAAAAATATTTCTCCTGAACAGATTTTACAGACTAATGGAGCCACAGGGGCAAATTTTTTGGCTTTATATGCTTTGATTGAATCAGGAGATCATATAATTTCATTATATCCTACATATCAGCAGTTATATGATATTCCCCGTTCTTTAGGAGCTGAGGTTGATTTATGGAAAATAAAGGAAGAAAATAACTGGTTACCTGACTTGAATGACCTGAGAAGCCTAATCCGACCGGATACTAAAATGATCTGTATTAACAATGCCAACAATCCAACAGGTGCAGTAATGGAGGCGGAATTTTTGAAGGAAATAGTCAAAATTGCTGAAAAGTACGGAACATATATTCTTTCCGATGAAGTTTACAAACCTCTTGAAGAAGGAGTTGAGATCCCTGCCATTGCGGATTTGTATAATAAAGGAATTTCAACTAACAGTTTATCCAAAACTTATTCGATTCCGGGAATAAGAATCGGGTGGACTGCAGCAAGTTCTGAAATAACTGAAGTTTTTCGGAAATACCGTGATTATACCATGATTTGTGCAGGAGTATTTGACGATTATCTTGCTACATATGTATTAAAAAATAAAGAAGCTGTTTTGGAGCGTAATCGGAAAATAGTATCTGAAAATCTGGAAATTGTAAAAAAATGGGTAAAAAATGAACCGAAAGTATCACTGGTTTTTCCGAAAAATGTGTCTACTTCTTTTATTAAACTGGATATTCCGATGGAAACAGAGGAATTTTGTATCAGTTTGTTAAAAACAAAGGGAGTTCTTTTAGTTCCGGGAAATCGCTTTGATATGCCGGGATATGCACGTCTCGGATATTGTACTCACACACAGATACTGAAAAAAGGTTTGGAAAAGCTTTCGGAATATTTGAGAAAATTTGATGAATAAAAACGGTATGGTTCAGAGATTGTTTTAAAGTGGAAAATATATTTCATAAAAAGTTGTGTTATCGTAATTATGTAATTACAGAAGCAGAGTAATTGTAATATATCAGTGAGGGAAATATGGATAGAAAATATGACAGATTTGTAGGAGGAATATTTGCTGTAGGGACTATAATCATAATATTTTATTTTTTTATAAATCGGGAGTTTTTTGAATGGGCATTTGACAGACATCATAACATTTTGAGCTGGTATATAAGACCGTTGTTTGTTATTCCGATTGTAATCGGAGCATACAGGAAATCCTTTACTCTTATATTTATTTCAATTTTTTCTTTGTTTACAAGTATGTTCTGGTTTCCTAAACCGGACAGAATTGATACGAATGTTATAAAATTTTTGGATTTTGAAAAAAACTATTTGATGAGTGGTTGGTCAACAGATAAAATTTTTGTTCTCATAGCGGTAATTCTGTTCTTTATATTTCTGATTTATGCTACATGGGTAAGAAAACTGAAATTATTGTTAATTGTCATTACAGTCAGTCCACTGTTAAAAATTCTGCATAGTGTATTATTCAGCAGTAATAGCGGATTTTCTATTGTAAAACCTGCAGTAATAGGAGTTGTTATATGTATTGCGGTAATTGTTTTATTTTTTAAAAAATGAAGAAAATTGAAAAATAATTTTTTACAATAGGTTTATTTTTTATACTCTTAAAACTATTATTAAGTTAAGAAGGTAAAGGGATAGAATGATGTTTTCCCAAATTTGACAAATATAATTTTCTGTTATAATATTTATATAGAAGAATTTATATTTTATATAATAAAATATAAATATAAATTTAAAAATAATTTATAAAAGGAGAAAAGCTATGTAAAAAAGATTGGTAGATAATAGCATAGGCAGGTTTGGTACAGAATTTTTCAATCCTATGCTTTATGAAGCAAGAAAAACTTTTAAAGATAATTCTTATGAAGAATTACAAAGAGCCTATAATTTTTCTGAAAAGGAAATAAAACAATATACATCAAAATATATTTCTGATACAAAAAATATAAATCTTGCTGTTACAATAGCAATAACATTAATTCCTGCTACAAAATTTGGACTTTCTTTAGGGAGTATAGGGGATATTATTAATAAAACTTTAGCAAACGAAGGCATAAAATTTACCACAGAACAAATAACAGGCTATCTTATTAAAGCAGGTTTTGTGAAAGTTACGTCAGGCTTCAATCAGGAAGCAAAAATTGGACGAAGCGATCTTATAAAAATGACAACTGAAGATTTAAAAAAAATTCAAAATATAGAAATTAAAGAGCTTAATAAAGAACGAATGTATATAGCTATAGCAGGCAGAGAAAATGAAAGATACCGCGAAGCTGCAAAACTTGCTGATAAAGATGAAGAGTTTTTAAGACCTATTACAACTAAAAATTTGAGTACAGTTTTACCGGAAGATATTAGAAATATGTGTAAAGGTAACAACATATGTATAGATGAGGAAAAATTTAAAAAGAAATATCCGAGTGGCGATATAAAAATTGCTAAAGAAAGATTAAGCAGATATCTTAATTTTACGGATAATTATATAAATATAAATCAAATAGCAAGAACAAACTATTATTTGGAATCTTTTACAAAAAAAACACATCCTTACAGCAATAGCAGACAAAGTCAGAATAACGGGTATAGACGTTAAAAAAGGAGATAAAATATGATAATATTAAGAAATTTTTTTACGGCAATAATTTTTGGGTACTTTTTAAGAGCTCAATTAATTAACTTAACAGGATTGCAGGCTTTTTTGGCAAATATTTTAATATATGCTACTTTTATAGGTGCATATTATTTAGGTGATTATAAAGAGCTTATATTGTTTGAAGTGGTTATTAGTGGTTTATTTGTATTATACTTATTATTTATAGAAAGTAATATTATCATTAAAGAAATAGAATGGTTTAAAATATTATTCTGGTTTATACTATTGATTCTTATATTTCCTTTCAGCCATAGAGAATATAAAAAAATAAATGAGCAGGAAAAGCAGATTTCAAATAAGAAATAAGTTAGATAAAAAATAAAAAAGATAAATTTAAAACATAGAAAAACAAATATTCCAAAAAGTTCAAGATATTAAACTGACGAGGAAAAGAATAAATAAAAAATGAGAATTGAGTTATTCTATTCTCATTTTTTGTTTTTATTTCAAGATCATATCCAAATGCGGAATATTGTCTTCAAGATATACATCTGAAACAGCTTTAAAGCCGAAAGAACCGTAAAATTTTTCCAGATATGCCTGAGCTTGGGCATGTACAGGTTCATTTGGCCATTTTTCCCTTGCAGTTTTCAATGCTTCGTAAACAAGTTCGCGTCCTATCCCTAATTTTCTTTCATTTTCCGTTACAAGAACTCTTCCCAAATGGATGCCGTCTTTCATCGGAATCAGGCGGCAATAGGCAGTAAGTTTCCCGTTGTTTATTTTATAGATGTGTGTAGCGGTTAAATCGTTATCATCTATTTCCTGATAAGGGCAGTTCTGTTCTACAACAAATACCGTAACTCTTTCCCTGTAAATAAGAAAAAGCTCATTTAAAGTCAAATCATTAAATTGTTTACAAGTCCATTTCATTTCCTATCCTAATCCTTTCATATCCAAACATTAAGTAAAGTTAATATCCTTTATTTCTTGCAAGTTTTTCCAGTTCTCTTATTCTTTCTTCAGTTGAAGGGTGAGTTCTGAAAAGATTTGCAAGACCTCCCAAACCTGCCAAAGGATTTATAATAAACATATGAGAATAAGCGGGGTTCTGATTACGCATCTGAATTCCTCTGCTGTATGTTTCAAGTTTTGCAAGGGCATTTCTTAAATATAACGGATTTCCTGAAAATTCAGCTCCTGCTCTGTCAGCCATAAATTCTCTTTTACGTGAAATTGACATTTGAATGATTAATGCTCCAATAGGTGCTAAAATGGAAAGAAGCAGTGCCAATGCGGCAGAACCGCCGTTGTCATTTCTTCGTCGGCTTCTTCCAACACTGTAGGGTAAAAATCTTGCTATATTTGAAATTGCTCCTGCAAAAGTTGCTGCAATAGTACTTACAAGTATATCTCTATGTTTTATATGTCCGAGTTCATGTGCTATAACTCCTGCCAGTTCCTGATCGTCCATTATTTCAAGAAGTCCTTCTGTGCATGCGACTGCTGCATGTTGAGGATTTCTTCCTGTAGCAAAGGCATTTGGCTGCTGTTCAGGTATTATATATACTTTAGGCATAGGTAAACCTGCATTCTGTGACAGATTACGTACCATTCTGTATAATCTCGGATCGTTATTTTCAGTTACTTCACGCCCCTTATAGGCACTTAAAACCATTTTGTCACTGAACCAGTAACTGAAAAAACTCATTCCTCCTGCGAGTATAAGCCCCATTAACGCCCCTTCCTGTCCGAACAGACTTCCGATTGCAATGAATAATGCTACAAGTCCTGTCATGAGAAGTCCTGTTTTTAAACTATTTTCAAACATATATTCCTCCTTTTTATAAATCAAATTATTTTAATTTCAATTATAGTACAGAAATTGGAACGGAAACAAATTTCATTATTAATTTATCTTTATTTCAAATATAGCATAGATTATAACTGATATTTTTGAAGTATTTGAATTTCTGTTGAAACTTGACGACCGTAATATTTACTATAACTTATTATAATACATATAGTTTAATTTTTCAACGATTATTATTTTAAAGAGCATAAAATTATATATATTGAAAAAAGGAAAAAAACATTGTAAAATACATAGGATAAATTATAATGTATAATTTCAGATAAATTTAAGGGAGGATATACCGAGTATGAAAAAAATTTTAAAAACTGTAATTATTTTGACAGGAGCTTTTCTATTTACAAGTTGTGCTACCGCTCCTTTAACGGGAAGAACACAGCTGAAACTTGTAAGCGACGAAAGTCTTGTATCTCAGTATTCAGGGGAATATAATAAGTTTATAAACGAATTACAGGCAAAAAATCTGCTTGCAAATAATACGGTTGACGGGAAGCGATTGGCAGTAATAGGAAACAGAATATCCGTAGCTGTGGAAAAGTTTATGAATGAAAATGGCATGGGGGATAAAGTAAAAAATCTGGATTGGGAATTTAATCTTGTAAAAAGTAATGGGATAAATGCTTTTGCCCTTCCGGGAGGGAAAATTATATTTTACAGCGGAATAATGCCTGTGTTAAAAACAGATGCGGCAATAGCCTTTGTAATGGGACATGAAATAGGTCATGTAATAGGCGGTCATCATGCTGAAAGTCAGAGCGGAAAAACGGCGGCAGCAGTTGTGATGCTGGGGAAAGCATTAGCGGATGCTCTTACAGGAGGAGCTACTTCGATTATAAATAATGACCTTGTGGAACAGGGACTGTCCATAGGACTTCTAAAGTTCAACAGAACACAGGAATATGAAGCCGACAAATACGGTATGATATTTATGGCAATGGCGGGATATAATCCCGAAGAAGCGATTAATGCTGAAGAAAGACTGATAGCAATGGAAAAAGGTGTAAATGTCGAGATACTTTCCACACACCCTTCCACAAAGAACAGAATAGAGGCACTAAGGAATTTTTTGCCTGAAGCAATGAAATACTATAAAAAATAATAATGTGCAGGAAATTAAATGAAAAAAGATATAATCAGCGTCGCCCCTATGGTTGACAAAACAGACAGACATTTCAGAAATTTTGTAAGAATGATAAATAAGGACGTTCTTTTATATACCGAGATGATAACCGCACAGGCAGTCATTAATGGAGACCTTGACTATATTCTCGGTTTTGATGAAGTGGAACACCCTATTGTACTTCAGCTTGCTGCAACGGATAAAAAAGAAGCTTATGAAGCTGTAAAAATTGCTGAAAAATATAATTATAATGAAATAAATCTTAATGTAGGGTGTCCTTCAGACAGAGTTTCGGGAAATATGATGGGAGCTTATTTAATGGCTTTTCCGGAAATTGTGGCTGAAATGATTTCGGAGATGAGAAAAGCTACGGATAAACCTATTTCCATAAAACAGAGAATAGGAATAGACGGAAAAAATGTACTGCCTTCTTCCTTTGAAAGAACACTTCTTGATAAATATGAGGATATGCTGAATTTCATTAATATTACGGAAAAAGCGGGAGTAAAAAAATATATTATTCATGGAAGAATTGCCGTTCTTGCAGGGCTTGATCCGAAGCAGAACAGAGAAATTCCCCCTTTAAGATACGAAGAAGTATACAGACTGAAAAAAGAAAAACCTTATTTGCATATTGTAATAAACGGAGGTATAAAAACTGTCGAACAGATAGATGAACATTTGAAATATGTAAATTCGGCAATGTTAGGTCGGGAAATATATGATAATCCCATGATTTTAAAAAAAATCGGAAAATATTACGGCAATAATATAAATATTACAAGGGAGGAAATAATCGAAAAAATGATAGTGTATGTGGAAAATATGGAAAAAAAAGGAATAAGACCTCATCTTTTTTTAATGCATACACACGGATTGTTTCATGGTGTGAACGGCAGTAAATACTGGAAAAGAGAAATAAACGCTCCGAAAGCCGATTCGGAAACTTTGAAAAGGCTGTTGCAGGAAATCGGAAAGAAATCAGAAAATGAAAATTATAAGTAAATTTAAAGATTTTTACGATTATAAAGTAGGAAAATTACGGTATGGATGAGAGGCTTATCTTTAATCGGCGTGAACCTGTAGCTGTCGATGAGAAAACTCTTATGCCGGAAAATATATATAAATATATTGCTGATAATGAAGTGCTTCACTCAATAATTTATATAGGAAGTAATATGGTGCATATTTTAGCTTCCAAAAATAAAATATGTACTCACTTTGATATGCAAAATTACAAGGAATTAGACTCTAATTCTTCTTATATTGAGAAAGCCTATTTTACATTTAACGATGGGAAAAGAATGAAAATAATATCTGAGTTTACTCATTACGGGAATACATTTTCAGATTTAATGAAAACGGATCGAAAAACAGACACTCTCAATATGGAAGGATTTGACTATGTTCACGGATACGATAAGGAATTTCCCAAAATAACCCAATGGAATGAGCTGTACGAAATTCCTATATTGCTCGTACAGAAGTTTTCCGATGAAAGTGCGGTGAGACACAGAAGAACAAATTTCAGAGGAATAAGAAAAAGAATATTTGTTAATCCTCCTTTGAATAAAATGGGAATATATATTGATGCTGATTGGGTATGGCAAAGTCTCAGTGAATTTTTATTAATGCTTAAAACTCAAAAAGAAATATCACCTGAAATATCCAATGAAGGAAAAATTTTAAGCAGAGGATTTGATAATAAAAGCTCTTTTCGTCCTAAAATGAAAAATAAATAAAAAATTTTAATTTTAATGTTTTACATTTTTAAACTTTTATAGTATAATATGTGTAGATACAAAAGAGAAAAAAGTAATTTACAGAGGAGTGTTAAAATGAAAGTAGTTGTAATAGGATGTACACATGCAGGAACAGCAGCAGTACTGAACTTAAAAAGATTGAATCCTGATATTGATGTGACAGTATTTGAAAGAAATGACAATATTTCATTTTTGTCATGTGGGATTGCACTGTATGTAGGAGGGGTAGTGAAGGATCCGCAGGGGTTATTTTATTGTTCACCTGAAAAATTAAAGGAACTGAATGTTGATACAAGAATGAAACATGATGTAAAAAGTGTTGATATAAAAGGAAAGAAAGTCCATGTGGTAAATATGGAAACAGGAATTGAATTTGATGAAACTTTTGACAAGTTAATTATTACATCAGGTTCATGGCCGATTATTCCGCCGATTGAGGGAATGGATCTGAACAATATCCTGCTTTCCAAAAATTTCAATCATTCAAATGAAATAATTGAAAGAGGGAAAAATGCTAAAAAAATAGTTGTAGTAGGTGCGGGATATATCGGAGTGGAGCTTGTTGAAGCATTTAGGGATAACGGAAAAGAAGTTATTCTGGTAGATGCGGAAGACAGAATATTAAATAAGTATTTCGATAAAGACTATACCGATATTGCCGAAGAAACTTTCAAAAATCACGGAATAGCCGTTGCGACAGGAGAAAAGGTTGTAAAATTTGAAGGAAAAGACGGAAATGTAACTAAAGTTATTACTGACAAAAATGAACATGAAGCTGATATGGTAATCATGTGTGTAGGATTTATACCTAATACGGGAATATTTAAAGATCAGTTGGAAATGCTGCCGAACGGAGCGATAAAAGTCGATGAATATATGAGAACGAGTGATAAGGATGTAATGGCTGCAGGAGACTGCTGTTCAGTATTCTTTAATCCGTTGGGTTCTCCTATGTATATTCCTCTTGCTACAAATGCAGTAAGAATGGGAACTCTTGCAGGACTTAATTTAATAGAAAATAAAATAAAACATCCGGGTACACAGGGAACATCAGGAATTAAAATATATGAAAATAATATGGCATCTACGGGAATAACTCAGGAAACTGCTGAAAAAGAAGGAATAGATGCAGATTATGTTTATGCAGTGGATAATTACAGACCTGAATTTATGCCTACATATGAAAAAGTTACATTAAAAGTGGTATTTGAAAAAAATACAAGAAAAATATTAGGAGCCCAGCTGACTTCAAAAGCGGATTTGACTCAGTCAATAAATACTCTGTCAGTATGCATACAGAATAATATGACTGTTGATGAGCTGGCATTTATTGACTTTTTCTTCCAGCCGCATTATAATAAGCCTTGGAACTTTATAAATCTCGCAGGATTGAATGCATTGAAATAATTGAAACATAAAATAAAACGATAATCGGAAAGAAATTCCGCAAGTTATCGTTTTTTATTTTAAAAAATATTACTTTAAAAAATAAGGAGGAAATAAAAATGTCTGAAGGAATAATTGTAAATTATAAAGGAAATTTTCAGACAGAAATAAAAGCAGGGAAACAGAAAATTTTAACGGACAGAAAAGGGGATATTCTTTCTCCGTCAGAACTGATGGCAGCAGCAGTTACTTCATGTGCAATGACGGTACTGTTCATAGTCATGGAAAATAAAAAAATGAATTTTGAAAACAGTTATACAGTAGTAGAAAAAAAGACGGATCTGACCGTGTATCGTATGACTTAAATAAAGTTGACACTTCATTTAAAAAGGGAATATAGTGAGGAAATCAGAAAAAAAGCCGAGACGGCAGTAAAAGAAATGTGTGTGGTAGGAAGAAGTCTGGCTTCAGATGTAGTTCAGAATTATTCATTTGTTTATGATGTCGGATAATAATTTTTATGTTTTTTTTAATATATCCGAAGTTTATCTAATAAGGCTTGAAAATATATAAAATTTATAATCGAGTATACTTTTATATTTTATTAAAATAATTTCTGAATATTTTATCAAACTTTTTTCAAAAAGTGTAGGAAAAGATAGTTTCTTAAATCTTTAAGGTTAAAAATAATTAATAATGTAAATGTGAGGGCAGTAACAGCCCTCACGGAAAATTTATTTTAAATAATTAATATAATTTTTTACAAAATTTTCAATTTCAGATTTATCAATTGTTTTTGAAAATCTTATTTCCGCTTTTCTAATTTCTTCCAGTTTTTCAGGAAATTTAATTCCTGTAAGAGTAGAAATTTCTTCCAGAATTTCATAAGGATCCTTACTTTCGTCTATTCCCAATGCCTTTGCAATAGGTAAAGGAAATTTGAAAGGGTGAGCAGTGGACATAATAACAGTATGAAGATTTTTATCAATGCCGTTATTTTCCTTTTCATAAACTGAATAGGCAACGGCAGTGTGAGGATCCATTAAATAATTATATTTTTCATACACATCTTTTATTGCTTTTACCGTATCTTCATCATCAGCAGACTCTCCGTGAAATTCTCTCCGTATATTTTCAAATTCTTCGTCAGAAACTGATAATTCTCCTTCAGAAAGAAGAAAATTTATAAGTTCTTTTACTCTTTCAGCATTTTCTCCTGTGCTGTAATATAAATATCTTTCAAAATTTGAAGAAAGCAGAATATCCATTGAAGGTGAATTTGTAGTGAAAAATTCCCTATTTTTATTATAAGTCCCTGTTTTGAAAAAATCTGCAAGAACTTTATTTTTATTTGAAGCGGAAATAAAGTTTTTTATCGGTATTCCCAATTTTTTTGCAATATATCCCGCAAGAATATTACCGAAATTTCCTGTAGGAACTACGACATTAAATTCTTCCCCATTTTTCAAAGTTCCGTTTCTAACTAAACTTATATATGAAGAGATATAGTAAATTACTTGAGGGAATAGTCTTCCTATATTTATGGAATTTGCACTGGAAAACATTATTCCTGAATTTTCGGCATATTTTTTAAATTCATCTGATGAAAATATATTTTTAATGGCACTTTGAGCATCATCAAAGTTTCCGTTTATTGCCACAATTTCAACATTTTTTCCCTGCTGTTTTCTCATTTGCTCTTCCTGCATAGGACTTACACCGTTTTTAGGATAAAAAACAACAATATTTATTCCTTCAATATCTTTGAAGCCTTCTAAGGCAGCTTTTCCCGTATCTCCTGAAGTTGCCGTGAGTATTAGGATTTTTTTGTTTTCATTCTGCTTTTCCCTGCTTAAAAGAAGCAGATACGGAAAAAGTGAAAGAGCTAAATCCTTAAAAGCAAGAGTTCTTCCGTGAAACAGTTCTCCGAAACTCACTTTTTCATTTAATTTATATAATGGAACAATATCCTCATTTGTAAATGTAGTACTGTTATAAGCACTATTAACTGCATTTCTGATTTCTTCATGAGAAAATTCCGTAAAAAACAGTCCGATAATTTTGCACGCCAATTCCTGATAAGAAAGATTTTTTAATTCTTCATAAGATAACTTTATATCGGGAAGTTTTTCGGGAATATAAAGTCCTCCGTCTTCTGAAAGTCCATGTAAAGCCGCAAATGTTGAAGATTTTAATTTCCCACCCCTTGTACTTTTGTAATTCATATATGCACCTCTTTCAATTCCTGACAATATATTTTATTAATTTATAACAAATAATAACATAAAACGTATACATATACAATAAAAAATGAGAAATTAGACAAATTATTTTGTTCTTGTAAATTTTTTGAAATAAAGGTAATATATAATTGAGAATTTAAAAAAGTTATAATAAAATTTATATAAAACAAAATAATTTATGAAGGGAAGTCAGAAAGAAGGATGATTAAAAAGTTAAAAATAAGAAATTTCAAGAAAATAATATTTATTTTTTTCATTTTTCTTATATTTATCAGATGGTGCAGTCTCTTTTTGGAAGATACGCAAGATAGTGAAAAATATTCAATGCTGATAGATACGGCACTGAAATATGAATATGACAGAGAGTATAAAAAAGCTGAAAAATATTACAGAAAAGCTGCAAGACATGATAAAAGGGCATATTATGAAATAGCATTAATGTACTATTATAATATAAATATGGAAAAAGGAATAGAAAAACTTGAAGAAGCATATAAAAAATACGGAATTACCGACGCTGCTAAAATGCTGGGACATATAGCACATGAAAAAAATAATACGGTTGAAGCTGAAAAATGGTATATTAAATCCTCTGAAGGAGGAGATGTCGAGTCGGAATATTATCTCGGAGATTTATATGAAAGAAAAGGAGAGCTGGCTGAAGCGAAAACATGGTATTTGAAAGCGGCTGAAAAAGGAGATGCTGTTTCCATGTACAGACTTATCTATATATACTTTTTAAAAGGAAATACCGATAAAATGTCCGAATGGAAAGAAAAACTTTTAAATGGAGAAAGTGTGGAAAATATTACTTATAATATGAAAAAGGGTATCGGGTATATGTTCGGAAATAAGCAGCAGCAGAAATATTTTGATTTAGTAATGCAAGCTGATAAATATATAAAAGAATCAAAGTATAAAGATGCTGAAAATAAATATATGGAAGCCGGAAATATATATGACGAAGGCAATATTGATTTAGGATTATTTTACTATTATGATGTAGGTGACAGGGAAAAAGGAAAGACCGTATTGAATAATGTACATAAAAAAGGAGTTAAAGGAGCGGCATTTCATCTGGGAGCCATTGCAGACAAAGAAAAAGAGTATGAAAAAGCGTGGAAATGGTATGAAATAGGAGCAGAAGAAGGGGATTCCAGAGCACAGTATAACTTGGCGAATTTATATTATAATGAAAAGGATCTTGTAAATGCCGAAAAGTATTATCTGATGTCGGCAAATCAGAAAGACGGGGAAGCAATGTATAATCTTATGTTAATATATTACGATAAGGATGACATGAAAAATGCAAAGGATTGGGCAGAGAAAATTTTACAGGGAACAGGTATTGAAAATCTGACTTTTGATATAAAAAAGGATGCTATTGAAGTATTGTATGAAGTCAGATAATATAAGGATAAAAAGTCCGAAAATACAGTACAAACTGTTTCTGAAATTATTTGAAAAATATGAAATGTTCTTCTTTTATTTAACCTGTATTTTTCCATAAAAAAATTCTGCTGCTATTGTAAATTTTAAATAATTATTGTATACTTTAGTGATAAAATATTTTTAGGAGGGAAAAATGGTTATAAAACCTAAATTAAAAGGAAGTCTGGCTCTTGTCAATCATCCTGTCGGAGCTTATGAATTCGTAAAAAGACAAATAGATTACGTAAAATCTCAAGATAAATATACAGGACCTAAAAAAGTTTTAATAATAGGTTCTTCTTCGGGGTACGGTCTTGCCTCCAGAATTTCTTTGGCATTTGGAGCCGGAGCCGATACTATTGGAGTGGCATTTGAAAAAGGTGTGGAAGGTAAAAGGACAGGTTCTGCAGGTTGGTGGAATACTATTGCTTTTAATGAAGCTGCACAGAAAGAAGGACTTATTTCCAAAAATTTCATGGGTGATGCATTTTCAGATAAAATGAAACAGGAAGTTGTAAAATATATAAAAGAAGAATTCGGAGGGAAGATAGATCTTCTGATTTACAGTTTGGCAAGTGCCCTGAGAACTGATCCTAAGGACGGAACTACATACAGATCGGCATTAAAGTCCACTGAAAAAGAAATTACAGGTCCTTCAATAAATCTTGAAAAGGAAGAAATGGAAGAAACTGTTATGGGAATTGCAACTCCTGAGGAAATTTACGGTACTGTAAAAGTAATGGGAGGAGAAGACTGGAAACTTTGGGTTGATGCTCTTGATGAAGCCGGAGTACTGGAAAACGGCTTTAAGACAATTGCCTATTCTTATTTGGGGCCTAAAGTAACGTACGGAATTTATAAGGACGGTACTATAGGTGCTGCAAAAAGAGATTTGGAGAATACTTCAGATATATTAAATGATTTTCTGAAAAATAAGTATAACGGAGAAGCCTATGTTTCATTGAGTAAAGCTCTAATGACAAGGGCAAGTGCAGTTATTCCCATATTTCCTTTATATGCGGCATTGCTTTATAAAGTAATGAAGGAAAAAGGAATCCATGAAGGAACTATTGAGCAGAAACATAGACTTCTTAAAGATATGGTATATGGAGGAAAGCCTGAAATAGATTCTGAAAGAAGACTAAGACCTGATAACTGGGAAATGAGAGAAGATGTTCAAGCTGAAGTCGAAGCATTGTGGGAAAAAGTTACTCCTGAAAACTTTAAGGAAATAAGTGATTATGCCGGAGCAAGGAAAGAATTTATGCAGTTGAACGGATTTGACTTTGACAATGTAGATTATGATGCGGATGTTGATTTGGAAAAACTCGCCGAATTACGTCCTTAATAAGATTTTGTAAAATTCGATTTTCATAAAAAACTCGGTTAAAGTTAGTTTTAAAAACTATTTTTACATTTTTTTACTGATAAATCATGAGATTAAGTGAAGCACCTAACATAAGTAACTGAAAAATACTTTGTTAGGTGTTTTGTATTTTAGAATTTTTTTATTTTTATTCATTGATAATTCCGTATTTGATACTGATTTTTTTCTGCTGTCAATAATTTCATTTCTTTCGGATAAAATTTTTCTGACAGATTATCAAAATTTTCATTTTTTCTTTTGCATGTACAATACAAATTGTAAAATAACTTTATCGGAGTAATTTATATTTTTCCGAAAAGTTTCGTAGAGCTTCCTGAAAAATAATATTTTCTTGAACAAAAGAAAAAAAAGTGTTATAATTCTCGAAATATACAATAATTTAGTATTTTATACAAATTATCTGAAAAATATTTGAGAGAAACGGAGTTATTAAGAATGAAAAAAGACTGGGAATTCGGTATTGCTACCCAATTAGTCACAAAAGAGGCAATTGCCAACAGAATTAGAGAATTGGGAAAGGAAATTACAAATGATTTTAAAGATGATGAAGCTCCTTTGGTTGTAGTAGGTTTATTGAAAGGTTCAATAATTTTTATGGCTGATCTGGTTAGAGAAATTAAAGTACCTTTAGTAATGGACTTTATGGAGATTTCAAGTTACGGAAGCGGATTTGAAACAACAAGGGAAATTAAGATATTAAAAGATTTGAATAATTCGGTTCAAGGGAAAAATGTTCTTGTAGTCGAAGATATAATTGATTCGGGACTTACTTTAAAAAAGACTTTAAAAATGCTTGGAGGACGTGGACCTAAAAAAGTTTCTCTATGTACACTGCTGGATAAAAAAGAAAGAAGAGAAGTGGAAATTGATGTTCAATATGTGGGATTTGAAATTCCAAATGAATTTGTTCTCGGATACGGACTTGATTTTAAGGAAGAGTACAGAAACATCCCTTATATTGCCCTCGCCTCTGAAGAATTGTATAAATAACAGGAGAAAAATTGGATAGAAAAAAATTTGAAAAAAAAAATAAAAAAGAAAATTATGATGCAAAAAAGAAATATGGACAGAATTTTTTAAATGACAGTGAACTGGCATATAAAATACTGGAAGCGGCAAAAATTGAAAAAAATGATGAAATAATCGAAATCGGTCCGGGACTCGGTTTTTTAACGGAAAATTTAATTGAAAAAGCGGGATATGTAACAGCTTTTGAAATAGACAGTGATTTGATTCCACTTTTGAATAAAAAGTTTAAAAATAAGGAGAATTTTTTATTGGTTCATAAGGATTTCATGGAAGTAAATCTCGAAAAATTCCTTGAAAACAAAAAAAATGTAAAAGTAGTGGCGAATATACCTTATTATATAACTTCGCCGATTATAAATAAGCTTCTTGAATTTAGGAAAAATATATCTGAGATTTACCTTATGGTACAAAAGGAAGTTGCTGAAAGAATAACTTCAAAACCCCGAAGTAAAAATATGAGTCTACTTACTCACGGAGTACAGTTTTTTGCAGAAGCTGAGTATCTTTTTACAGTTTCCAGAGAAAAGTTTGAGCCTGTGCCTAAAGTAGATTCTGCATTTTTAAAAATTGTAGTGCTGAAAAACGGAATATATGAAGAACAGATATCTGAGGACGAATATTTTAAATATTTGAAAGCGGCTTTTTCCAATAAAAGAAAAAGTATTGCAAATAATCTGACGGAATTGGGTTTTATCAAGGAAACTATAGGCAATATACTTGAAAAATTAGGTAAAACAAAGCTTGCAAGAACGGAAGAATTTTCAGTACAGGAATTTATCGATTTTGTAAAAATGTTAAAAAAAGAGGAAATCCGAAATAAAGCAGGAGAATAAAAATTGAAAAGTTGGGAATATATAATTCAGACAAAAAAGGAACACATCGATTTTATAAATAAAATAGTGGAAGCATATGAAGGTACAGGAAATGTAAGAACATTGGACAATAAAAACGGACTTATAAAAATTATTACAAATTCATATTTGCTGAATGACATGGATAACATAATAGAAAGACTGAGAAAAAAGGATATACTTATAGAAATAGTCGAAAAAAGAGAATGGCTGGGTATACTGTAGTATTTTGATATAATGAAATATATCAGGTATGAATAATCGGAATTTTTAATGGAACGTATATGATTAACAACGTGAATATATAAATTAATATAAGAAAATAATATAATAAATATAATATAGGAGATTAATGATGAGCAAATATTTTGAAACGGTAAATTTCTGGCTTGAAAATCTGTTGGATTCAAACGGAAATTATACAATTGAAAGTAATGAGAAAGGAAAATTTGTCGATATTACAATTAACGTGATTAAGGAAGATGTTGGAAAAATAATCGGAAAAAACGGGAGAATAATAAGTTCATTAAGAGTTCTTATTTCCTCTATTGCCAAAAAAGAGAAAAAAATTGTAAAAATTGAAGTTAAGGAGATGTAGTCGAATTAAATGAAAAAAAGTTTTAATGTAAGAACGTATTACTATGATACAGATCATATGGGAGTAGTGTATCATGCGAATTATCTGAAATGGATGGAAATAGCGAGAACAGAATATTTCAGAGATATACTGCCCTATAAGGAAATAGAGGATATGGGTATTATGATGCCTGTAAAATCTCTCAGTATTGAATATATAAACTCGGTAGGATATGATGAAGATGT
>JAUNKI010000217.1 GCA_030532815.1 Leptotrichiaceae bacterium | reverse complement strand
GATAAAAAATTTTGTAGCCGATAGCAGGAGTGTGAGGGCGGCGATGAGCCCTCACCAAAGAAAATATTAATATTTCAGGAAAGGAGAAAAATTTGGATAATCAGCTTATATATCTGAAAAACGGAAAAAATGTATACGGTGAAAAAATAGAAATGCTTCTTTTCAATGAGAAAATTTATAAAATACAAAATAAAATAAAACAGAGTGACATGGAAAGTTTTAAAAAAGATATAAATATTCGGAACATTAAAGTCATTGATTTGAAAGAAAATATCGTAATGCCCGGTGTAATTGATGTACATACTCATATGAGAGAGCCCGGAATAACGCATAAGGAAGATTTTGAAACAGGTTCCCGTGCATGTGCAAAAGGAGGAATAACGACATTTTATGATATGCCCAATACAGTGCCGCCAACTACTTCATTAAAGGAGCTTCTATTGAAAAAAAAGGCTGCCGAAAAAAAATCCAGTGTCAACTACGGGTTTCATTTTGGAGGAAGCAGGAAAAACAATATAGAAGAAATAAAACAGGTACTTAAAAACAGAAAAGCAAATACTGTAAAAATATTTATGAATGTGACTACAGGGGAAATGCTTATAGAAAATGAGGAAATATTGAAAGAGATATTTCGAAATTCAAAGCTCATTCTTGTACATGCGGAAAATGAAATGATAGATAAGGCTTTATTTTTAAATGAAAAATACGGAAACGGATTATATATATGTCACATACCGTCAAAAGAAGAATTGAAAAAAGTCATAAAAGGAAAAAAGGATAAAAAATTGAATAATGATAAACATCCTGTTTACGTTGAAGTGACTCCTCATCATTTATTTTTAAATGAAGAAATAAGAGAAAATTCTGAACGAAATAAAATGCTTTTAAGAATGAAACCCGAACTTGGAACTTCATCGGATAATGAATTTTTATGGGAAGGAATAAATAAAGGTGAAATTGATACAATCGGTACGGATCATGCTCCGCACCTTATAAACGAAAAATTGGAAAAAATAACATTCGGTATGCCCGGAGTGGAAACTTCCCTTGCTCTTATGCTGGATGCCTTTAATAATGGAAAAATAAAACTTGAAAAAATTCAGGAACTGATGTGTGAAAATCCTGCAAAAATTATGAAAATTAAAAAAAGAGGATTTTTAAAAGAAGGCTATTATGCCGATATTATAGTCGTAGATTTGAACAGAAAATGGAAAGTAGTATGCGAAGAACTTGAATCCAAATGTAAGTGGAGTCCTTATGAAAACCGGGAATTACAGGGAAGAAATATTTTGACTATTGTAAACGGACAGATTGTCTATGAAAATGAAAAAATTCAGGAAAATATAAAAAACGGAAAGGAAGTGGAATTTTATGAATAACCTGTCATTAAAGGAAAAGGTGGCAAAAGTACTATTTGATGTGAAAGCGGTAAAAATAAACGTAAAGGAGCCGTTTATATTTGCTTCGGGAATAAAAAGTCCTATATATTGTGATAACAGATATATTTTAGGATTTCCTCAGGAAAGAAATATAATAGTGGATGGTTTCATTGAAAAAATAAACAATGAAGCTGATATAATAGCAGGAGTTGCTACTGCCGGAATACCGTGGGCATCATTCATAGCCGACAGATTAAGAAAACCTTTATGCTATATAAGAAATAAACCGAAAGAACATGGACGTGGAAAACAGATAGAAGGAGCTGACGTAAAAGAGAAGAAAGTAGTAGTGATAGAAGATCTTATTACTACTGGAAAAAGTAGCCTTATTGCTGTTGATGTTTTACAAAGAGAAGAAGTATCCGATTTGGAAGTAATGTCAAT
>JAUNKI010000216.1 GCA_030532815.1 Leptotrichiaceae bacterium | reverse complement strand
AAATAATGAGATTGAAAAAACAAATGAGAGACTGAAACAGGGAGAAAAAAAGAAAAAGGAAAAAGAAGAAGAGTACAGACTTTTCGACAATGAATATAAACAGTTTCTTGAAGAATATGACAGCTTTGTATCAGGTTTCAACAGAAAAAAAAGAGAAATAGACACACTTACTTATGAAATAAATGAAAATAGGGATTTTATAAAGTCAAGAAATGAAAGAATAATAAAAAATGATGAAATTATAGTAAAAATTCTACGGAGTATTTCCGAAAATGATTTAAAAATAAATAATTTGAATAATGAACTTGAAAAATCAGAAGATTTGACAATATATCTGAAAGAATTAAATGAACTGGACAAGGAATATGAAATACTCAAAGTCCGTACCGATAATAATAAGGAAAGATATAAGGAAATAGAAAAAGACTATGAAAAACTCATAAATGAACAGAAAGATTTAAGTGAATTTGAAACAAAAAAGGAAATTTTAAAAAGGGATTTTGAAAAGAAAATTGCTGAAAGAGAAGAAGAAATAAGAAAAAAGAATGATGAAAACGAGGAACTGAATCGAAGAATAAGAGAATTTGAAAGAAATATTAAAGAATATGAAACGTCAGAAAGAAACTTCATAAAGGAAATTAAAGACATTGCAGTAAAAATGATTGCTAAAAAAAGTGAATATGAAAAATTGTCGGAAAATGTCATAAAAACGGAAAAAGATTTGGAATATTTCAATATGGAATTTGAAAATATTGAAAATCCGAATATTTTTCAGAATGCGGAATACAAAAAAATTGAAAATGACGGAGAAATGCAGTCAATAAAAAGAAAACTCGCTATGAATGAAAAAAGCAGAATGGAAATAGGAAGTGTAAATCTCGGTGCAATTGACGAATACGAAAGGGAAAACAGGAGGTATAACGAATTGACGGATCAGAAAAGAGATCTGACTGAAAGCAGAGAATCCCTTCTTACACTGATAAGAGATATTGAAAATGAAATAATCGATAAATTTTCCGTCGCATTTGAAGAAATCAATAAAAATTTTGAATATATGTGCAGAACAATACTGAACGGAGCCAAAGGAACCATAAGGCTGCTGAATAATGAAGATATACTCGAAACAGGATTGGAACTGAGCGTAAAGTATAAAAATAAACCCGAACAGACTCTGCTTTTATTGTCGGGAGGAGAAAAGTCCATGCTGGCGGTATCTTTCATAATGGCAATATTTATGTTCAAACCGAGTCCGTTTACATTTTTTGACGAGATAGAAGCTGCACTGGACGAGGAAAATACGAAAAAAATTGTAAAACTTTTAAACAGATTTATAGAAAAATCTCAGTTTATACTTATAACTCATAACAAGGAAACTATGAAAGGTTCTCACAGACTGTACGGAGTTACAATGAATAAGGAAATAGGAGAATCGAGAATAATTTCAGTGGATGTATAAAATATATCGGAAAATGAAAGGAGAAAAGATGTTAAAAAAAATATTATTAATTGTAACAGTTACCGTTTTTTCAATTATAGGAAGGGCTGATGAAACTAACGTATCTAAGATTGCCGAAGATTATCCTTATAAAGGCAATCCAATAATGTCTACGGTTTTAGGGACACCAGGTGAACAATGGTATAAGCTTAAAAAACCGAAAGGTCCTCAAGTTAAAAAGTTCAGGACAAATAAAAGAATACCGTCCATACTGAGACAGTGGAGTGAGTATGAATACGGAGTCTGGAAACAGAAGAAAGAATCGCCTTTAATACTCCTTATTTCAGGAACAGGATCATTATACAACAGCGGATTGTCAATGTTTATAGC
>JAUNKI010000215.1 GCA_030532815.1 Leptotrichiaceae bacterium | reverse complement strand
ATTATATTCTTAATATGAAAAAATAAAAATATATGTTAAAATAGAATAAAATTCAGAAAGCAATTTAAAACAAATAAAACGGGAGATGATTTTAATGAAAAAAAATGTAAGTAGGCTGTTAATATGCCTAACAATATTTGTAATGTTAACAGGTATTATATCCTGCGGAAAAGGAAACAGCAAGGAAAAAGAAAATGTAAATACCGAAGAGAATCAAAAAGCCGAAAAAAAGGACGAAACTGTTCAACAGGAAGAAGAAAAAGGTGAAGATGATGAAATTGTTGCTAAAGGAATAGATAAAGAGTTTATAACAGACGGAAAACTTCATGAAGAGAAATTTTTAAATAAACGTTTTTCCTATCCGGACAGTGGAGACAGTTTTAAAATAGAAAAAGATGAATCAGGGTATTTTATAACTGAATATATTGATGAATCTCCTATTTTAGAAAAGACAGTTCCGATAAAGGAGGAAAAATCAAGACTGGAACTGTATAAAGACGTATATCTGATTCATGAAGGCGGGGTATTTGCCTATGCTTATGATACGGAACTGAAAAATGTCGTAATATTGAATACGGATAATAATTTTAGAATAATTAATGAAGCGGAGGAACTGAAAGAGTAAATATAAGGAAAATTAATAAATATTTCGTCTTAAAATAAAAAAACTGATAATTTATCAGTTTTTTTTAGTGTAAATATAATCTTAAATGCAGTAAATAAAAGGATTTGATAATATAATGACGAAATTTGACAGATTTTAGCTTTGTATTATAAAATATTTATGTAAAATAGATTAGCTGATCAAATTACAAAATGAAAAATTTTTCAAAAAGGTAAATAAGTATAGCAGATAAATTACGGTATTTTTCAGGTAATAATTTTTATAAATACTAGATAATATGTAGGTGAAATTTAAAGTTGGAGAGGGAGAGATTTTATGTCTAATAATATGGAAGAATTATTGAATTTCAGTAATAGAAAAAAAGTGGAAAAGCAGAGTATAAGTTCAATGGACGATTTAAGAGAAAAAGTTGTACAAAATGCTCAGGAAGTATTGAAAAGAAGAACTCGAAAAAACTATGTCTGGGGAGCAAAAGGTCCTGATTATTTTGACTGTTCGGGATTTTCAAAATATGTTTTAAAAGAAGCAGGATTAAAAATTCCTGACGGTTCAGCAGCCCAGTCAGGTTATGTGAAGCATGATTTAAAAAAAGAGGAATTGAAGCCCGGAGACTTAGTCTTTTTTGATACTCCGAGAAATAAAGGGAAAGTGGGTCATGTAGGCATATATATAGGAGAAGGCAAATTTATTGATTCCGGAGGGGGAGGATCTAAAAATAAAAGTATTTCAAATGCCGGATACGGAGTCAGAATTTCCAATTTAAACAGCAAATATTGGAAAGGAGCCTTTTTAGGAGGAGCTTCTCTTGAGAAAATAGCAGTTAAAAATAATATAGTTACAAAAAGTACGGAACCTATAAAAAGAGGAATTGATACTTCCGACAGAACGGTTATTGCTGAAAATAAGGAGAAACTGAAAAAAGATACAGAAAGATTTGAAAAAATATTTAAATATCTGACAGATGTGGAAGGAGTATATTCCAACCACAAAAATGATAAAGGAGGAGCAACAAAATACGGTATTATAGAAGCAGAGGCAAGAAAATACGGCTATAAAGGGAATATGCGTGAATTGCCTCTGGAAACAGCAAAGGAAATTTATAAAAACAAATATTTTTACGGTAACAAACTTGATAAAATAAATGATGACAGAGTAGCTTTATCAGTTTGTGATTGGATAGTCAACAGCGGTTCCAATGGA
>JAUNKI010000214.1 GCA_030532815.1 Leptotrichiaceae bacterium | reverse complement strand
AAGGAAAAAATAGGAAAAATCGACTGTAAAAATATAAATTTTATTACTGAAGAGAAAATAATTATAGAAAACTGTGTAATAAATAATTTTGAAGTAATGCATGATGCAGAAAAATGTTTAGGATTTACTTTTGAATATGACAGTAAAAAGCTGGCTTATGCAAGTGATGTAGGATGTATAAATAATATTATAAAGGAAAATTTTAAAAACAGTGATGTAATTGTAGTTGAAAGTAACTATGATTATAACATGCTGATGACCGGGCCTTATCACTGGGAACTGAAAAACAGGGTGAAAGGGAGAAACGGTCATTTATCCAATGCTGAGGCTTCAAAGCTCGTATCACAGGTTATGTCGGATAAACTGAAAAAAATTTACCTGATGCATATAAGTAAAGATAATAATACTCCCGAATTGGCATATAATTCTTTATATGAAATATTGGAAAGAGAAAATAAAAGTCATCTGGAAATAGAAATTGTAACTGAAAAGGAAACCATGATATATAAAGTATAACGGAAAAAACGGGGTTGGAATAAATGTGGAATGACTTGGAAATGGAAATAGGGATATGCGAAAAGTGCCATTTGGAGAAAATAAGAAAAGAACCTATTTCCGGAAAAGGAAGTGAAAAGGCTAAAATATTATTTGTTTTGGACAGTATAAGTGAAGAAGAAGACAGGAAAAATGACCTTCTGATTGATAAAAAAGGAGAATATTTTAAAAAATTTCTGGAATATTCCAAAATAAACATGCAAAAGTGTTATTTTACCACACTTACAAAATGCAGTTCACACGGAGAACTCATAGAAAATGAATGTATCTTCAAATGCAGGGATTTTCTTATAACTCAGATAGCATTACTGAATCCCGAATATATTGTAACGGTCGGAGAAATTCCGACAAAAAATTTTATAAAAACTGAAGAAGAAATAAAAAATATGATAGGAAAAATATACGGGTATACAGGAGGAATAAAAATAGTTCCGATTTATGATCTGTCTTATTTATTTAAAGCTACAGACAAGGAAAAGTGGCAGGTAGTTTAAATATTTGAAGAACTTGACAGAAGAGTCGGACTTTAAAAAGAAAATTTGGAAAAAGTCGTATAAAGTGACTGAATATTTTAAGGGAAAGTCAAAGCCATAATTTTCATATGATTGGGGGAAAAATTTATTATAATTTATAAATTTAGCCTGTCTTCAATTTAAACAGATTAAAATTAGTTTTTATATATGATATAATTTAAAGTATAAATATTACGGAAATACTGAGAAGTAAAAAATAATCTTGTTTCTGTAAAAAACGGTAATTAAAAAGGAAAGGAAATATAAATGATAGGAATAGGAATAGTCGGACTTCCCAATGTAGGAAAGTCGACATTGTTTAACGCGATTACAAAAACACAGAATGCAGAGGCTGCAAATTATCCTTTTGCGACAATTGAACCGAATGTAGGTCTTGTAAGTGTACCTGATGTGAGACTGAAAGAGCTGGAAGAAATTATAAATCCTCAAAGAACAGTAGGGGCAACGGTGGAATTTGTAGATATAGCGGGGCTTGTCAAAGGAGCATCCAAAGGAGAAGGATTAGGAAATCAGTTTTTATCCAATATAAGAAACACTGCTGCAATCTGTCAGGTTGTAAGATGTTTTGACGATGACAATATTATTCATGTTGAAGGAAATGTGGATCCTATAAGAGACATAGAAACTATAAATACTGAACTTATATTTGCGGATTTGGATACTGTGGAAAGGGGAATACAGAAAAATTCAAAACTGGCAAGGGGAGGCAATGCTGAAGGAAAAGAACTTCTTGCAGTACTTGAGAAATGCAAAGGTCA
>JAUNKI010000213.1 GCA_030532815.1 Leptotrichiaceae bacterium | reverse complement strand
AAAAATAACATTAAAATAGATGAACTTGATAAAAAATTTCTAAAAAATTTTGTAAAACCCAACTTAAAAATAAATGAGAAAAAAACTGCCCAGAAAATAGAAGATAATATTGAATCACTTAAAGATAAGGAAATAAAAATATATAAAGGGGATATAATAGTTAAAAAAGGGGAAGTTATTGACAGTGATGACTATGAAAAGCTAGAAAAACTGAATTTGGTAAGAGGTCAGGATAAAGTTAGAAAAATAGCAGGATTAATTATAACATTTATACTTATGGGAGCTTTGTTTTATTATCTTGTTAAAAAATACTGTAAAAAAACAATGGAATCAAAAGCTTTTTATCCGTCACTGCTGACCGTTATTATAATAAATGTTTTATATGTAACTTTATTTAATGATGAATATACGATATATCTTCCGCCTTTTGCAATGATTCCTATAGTTCTGACAATACTAGGAGATAAAGTTTTTGCACTTACTTTTACGTTTTTCAATATGATATTGCTTTCAAGAGATGAAACATGGTTTTTAGTGACGATAGCTGTTACTTTAGTGGCAATATACAGGGCGGATAAACTTACAAGCAGAAGTGATATAGTAAAACTGGGAATATTTGCGGGAATGTTTCAGGGAATAATGTCACTGAGTTACGGACTCGTAAATCAGCTTGAATTTACATTTTTAATAGTAATGATAATATTTTCGGTATTATCAGGTATTCTGACGGGAATGATATCTTTAGGACTTCTGCCTTATCTTGAAAATACCTTTGACATACTCACTGATATAAAACTTCTAGAATTAAGCGATTTTTCCCATACGCTGCTGAAACAGCTTTTAGTTACGGCTCCCGGAACATTTCATCACAGTATAATGGTAGGAGCATTAGCTGAAGCCGGAGCGGAAGCAATAGGAGCAAATGCTACATTTTCAAGGGTAGCATCTTATTATCACGATATAGGGAAAATGAAAAGACCGATGTTTTTCGTGGAAAATCAGAAGGGAGGAAAAAATCCTCATAATACGATAAAACCGTCATTAAGTGCTTTAATAATAACATCTCATACAAAGGACGGCTATATAATAGGAAAGCAGAATAAACTGCCGAGAGAGATACTTGATATAATAATAGAACATCACGGCACGACACTTGTACAGTTTTTTTACTATAAAGCATTGGAAAACGGTGAAGAAGTACTGGAATCGGATTTCAGATACAGCGGACCGAAACCGAAGTCAAAGGAATCAGGGATTATTCTTCTTGCGGATACTATAGAAGCGGCAGTAAGATCTTCAGAAGATAAAAGCAGAGAAGGAATAGAAAATCTTATAAGATACCTTATCAGATATAAAATTGATGATAATCAGCTGGCTGATTCCGATCTGACTTTAGGAGAAATAGAAAAAGTCATACAGGCTTTTCTGAATGTACTTCAGGGAGCTTACCATGAAAGGATAAAATATCCGAAACCTGATGAAAATCCCAGAAGGAGAGAAAAATAATGTTGGAATGTGATATAACTTACGAAATTGATAAACTTGAAGAATATCTTGATGAAAAGAAAATTGAGGAATTTGCAGGATTTATTATTGAAAGGGAATATGGAGAAATATACAGTAAGAATGATTATTATCTCTCTTTATTAATCGGAAATAACAAAATTATAAAAAAAATAAACAGTGAATACAGAAATAAGGATGCTGAAACAGATGTAATTTCCTTTGCCTACAATGAAACTGAAAATATAGGAGGTTTAAACGTACTGGGAGATATTATAATTTCCCTTGAAAAAGTAAAAAGTCAGGCGAAAGAATATGGACATTCCGAAGAGAGGGAATTTTACTATGTTT
>JAUNKI010000212.1 GCA_030532815.1 Leptotrichiaceae bacterium | reverse complement strand
AACAAGGAGGAAGAAATACTTTATCCGACTTCATTGAAATTAATTACTGAAGATGAATTTAAGGAAATGAGAGCGGGAGATGATGAAATAGGATACTGTCTGATTGACAAACCTGAAGGATTTTATCCCGAAAAAAAGGAAAACAAATTTGAAAATCAACATATCCAGAAAAATAAATCGGAGTTTATGAATGATTTGGCTAATCTCCTTTCCAAATATAATATAGGAGAAAATAATGTCGGAAAAGATAAAAATGAAGTTTTTGATGTAAAACAGGGAAAGCTTACGTTAGAGCAGATTAATTTAATTTTCCGTCATATGCCTGTTGATTTGTCCTTTGTAGATGAAAATGAAATAGTAAAATTTTATACGGATACAAAACACAGAGTATTTCCGAGAAGTGCGGGAGTTATAGGAAGAGATGTGAAAAACTGTCATCCGAGAGAAAGTGTAAGTACGGTACAGGAAATAATAGAAGCATTCAGAAAGGGAGAACAGGATGAAACTGATTTCTGGCTGGAAATGAACGGTAAATTCATATACATTAATTATGTAGCGGTAAGAAATGAAAAAGGGGAATTTAAAGGTGTTCTTGAAATGATGCAGGATGTTACAAAAATAAGAAGTTTGACGGGTAACAGAAAGCTTTTGACATGGGAAAGTTCGGCAAAAAAAGTTCAGGAAAAAGATAAAAATACGCAGTCTGAAAAAACGGAAAATATAAGTGAATTCGGATTTTATGAAAAATCTGTAATAGGTGATATAATAGACAAATACCCGTACATAAAAGAATTTATGCCTACACTGGCACCTGAATATACAAAGCTTCTTGATCCTGTACAGTATATGATAATGTCCAAAGTTGCGACTCTCGATATGATAGCAGAACGTGGAGGATTTGAAGTTTCTGAGCTTATCGGAAAGATAGAGGGAAGAATAAAAAGGGAAAACAATAAATCAGAAGAAAAATATGTAGGTGAAAACAAATACGGACTTACAGAAAAATCTGTAATAGGAGATATAATAGATAAATACCCCTATATAAAAGAATTTATGCCTACACTGTCTCCTGTATATAAAAGACTTCTAAACCCTGTTCAATATATGATAATGTCCAAAGTGGCAACTCTCGATATGATAGCAGAACGTGGAGGATTTGAAGTTTCCGAACTTATTAAAAAAATAGAGGAAAAAATAACCGAAGAAGAATAAATAATTATATTATAGTAAATAATCGATATACGGGAGAAATATTTTTGTAACGGTATGTTTAAATTCAGATTGGAAGTAAGTAAAACAATGTATAAACGGAGCAGTAAAATTTGAATGTTGAAAGGAAACTAAAAATAGAAAAAATAATTTTAAATGAAAATATAGCAAAACTTTTAATTATAATAGAAAAATAAAACTAAAATCCAAGTAAAAATTCGACATTCAAATTATTTCAATGAAAAAAATACGGGAATGAATGTGAAGAAAAATCACTGTCTGAGTACAGCGAGTTTGTGATTTTTTAGTGAATGGAGTGTTTTTGAGTTTAGAAATAATTTGAGTCGGAGGTTTTTTGGATAAGTCTAAGAATAGTTCATATTTTGAGATTAAGAAATTTTATAGCCGATAGTGGAAGTGAGAGATATGATGAGCCTTTATAAAAGATTTTAATAAGGGAAAATAAAAAAGAGGGAAAATCCCTCTGATTTTATTTGTAAGTGTTATAAATTTCATTAAATACAGACTTGAAATTTGAAGAACCTACTAAATCAAAATCTCTGTCAGTAAGCTTACGGCAATTTTTAACGTAATAGTATTCAAATAATAGACTGTTATCATTAGACGGATGACGGAGTCCCTGTCC